>CAYXQK010000313.1:0-3681 GCA_964467445.1 uncultured Syntrophaceae bacterium | reverse complement strand
CAGGCGATCGCTTTCGGCCACTCAGCCATCTCTCCGTTTATAATATGGCGGAGGGAGCAGGATTCGAACCCGCGAACCTTTCGGTCAACGGTTTTCAAGACCGCCGCCATAGACCACTCGGCCATCCCTCCTGAATTTTTTAATACTATGGTATGGCGGGAATCCTGTCAATGCCCCGCATGTAGGGCCTCAGAACGTCCGGTATGAGCACGCTGCCGTCGGCCTGCTGATAGTTTTCCATCACGGCCACGGTTGTTCTCCCGGCGGCCAGTCCTGAGCCATTGAGGGTATGCACAAATTCCAGTTTGCCGGTTCCCTCACGGCGAAAGCGGATTGATGCCCTTCTCGACTGGAAATCTTCGAAATTGCTGCACGAAGAAATTTCCCGATAGGCGTCCTGCCCGGGCAGCCAGGCTTCCAAATCATAGGTCTTGGCGGCGGAAAACCCGAGATCGGCGGTGCAGAGGCTCACCGTCCGGTAAGGAATATTCAGCCGTTTCAGCACTTCCTCGGCGTTGGCGGTCAGTTTTTCGAGCTCGTCGTAAGAGGCCTCCGGCGCAGCGAACTTGACCAGCTCCACCTTGTTGAACTGGTGCTGGCGGATCAACCCCCGCGTATCTTTTCCGTAAGAACCGGCCTCCGCACGGAAGCACGGGGAATAAGCCACATATTTAATGGGCAGGTCCTTTTCACTCAATATCTCATCCCGGTGAATATTGGTCACCGGAACTTCCGCCGTCGGGATGAGATAGTAATCCGTCTTTTCAATTTTAAAGAGATCATCGACGAATTTCGGGAGCTGTCCCGTCCCGGTCATGCTGTCGCTATTGGCCATGAAGGGGGGCAGCATCTCGGTGTATCCATGTTCCCAGACATGCAGATCGATCATGAAATTGATGATCGCCCGCTCCAGCATGGCCCCCAGGCCCCGGTACAGCGTGAACCGCGCGCCGGCGATCTTGGCGCCCCGGGCAAAATCCAGCGTGTTTGTTTTTTCACCGATCTCCCAGTGCGGCCGGGGTTGGAAATCAAAGCGCCTTTTTTCTCCCCAGATGCGGACAACGGGGTTGTCTTCGGAGCTGGTTCCGTACGCGACGGATTCGTGGGGGATATTGGGAATCGTCATGACGATTTCGCCCAGCTCATCCTCCGTCTTCTTCAGGGTCTCGTCCAGTTCCTTGATGCGGGCGGAAACCTCCCCCATGCGGGCAATCAGCGCGGAGGCGTCCTCCTTGCGCTTTTTCTTTTCACCGACTTCCCGGGAGACCGTATTGCGCTCGCTTCGCAATCCCTCCACGTCCTGCAGGATATCTCTGCGCCTGGCGTCCAGGGCCGCAAAAGGACCGAAATCCATTTCCTGGCCGCGTTCCAGCATTTTCCTGCGGACGATCTCCCAGTTCTGCCTGAGAAACTTGATATCCAGCATGACGAAACCCTTCTTTCAGCCTCTTTCCATAAATGAAAGCTCGCCTAACATTTTGCCTGCCCGAAGTCAATCATTTTATAGGATGGAGTTGCCTTGAAACCCTTATGAAGGCCCGGCTTTTCTCTTCAGGATGCTGATCATGGCCGTCATCTCCGGTATCTTCAGGACGGCGCAAACGCTGAAAAAAGTTGCGGCGCCGACGGCCATGGCCATAACGAGGAAGGAAAGCCGATCCTGAAAAGACGCCCCGGTCTTCCAGGGGAAAATCCAGTCCACCAGGATAATGGCCATCCACATGACGGCAGAGGCCAGAATCATCCTGAAAACCGCCCTGTAGAAATCCCGATCCATAAAAGAGCCGATTTTTTTTGTCAGGATAACGCTAAGCAGGATGACATTTACGGCAGAGGCGATGGACGTGGCCAGGGCAAGACCGCCGTGCTGGAGCGGGAACATCAGGACGAGGCTGAAGATGACATTGACGACGAGGGCCACAACGGCGGCCTTCATAGGCGTTTTGGTGTCCTGCAGGGCATAAAAGGCGGAGACGATCACGCGAATGACCGAGAAAGCCCAGAGACCGACAGGATAGAAAAACAGGGCCTGGGCGGTGAGGATCGTCGAGGTCGCGTCAAAGTGTCCGCGCTGAAACAGGACCGAGATAATCGGTTCCCGCAGGGCAATCAGGGCAATCATGGCCGGGATCGTGATGAAAAGTATCAATCGCGTCGAAAACGCAAGGGTCTTTTTGAATTCCTCAAAATTCCCCCTGGAAATCTGATCCGAAAAACTCGGCAGCGTCGCCGTCCCCACGGCAATGGCAAAAACCCCGAGGGGAAGTTCCACAATCCGGTCGGCATAATAGAGATAGGAGACGCTGCCACTGGGTAAAAAGGATGCCAGGATGGTCCCGACGAAGATGTTGATCTGATAGATGGCCGCCCCGAAAACTGCGGGCAGCATGAGCAGGCCGATCTTTTTCAGGCCGGGATGGGCGAAGTTGAAAGCGGGCTTCAGCCGGACCCCCATCCGCACCAGGAAAGGCCATTGCATCGCCAGTTGCAGGACTCCTCCGATCATGACCCCGACGGCCAGGGCGACGATCGGTTCCCCGAAAAAATCCCGGAGCGTCAGGGCTGCCAGGATCATGGAGATATTCAGGATGACCGGGGAGAGGGCCGGCGCCGCGAAATGCCGCAGTGAGTTCAGGATCCCCATGCAGAGCGCGACCAGGGAAATAAAAAAAATGTAGGGAAACATCAGGCGGTTGAGAAAGACCGTCAGGTCATATTGTGCGGGGACCTTTGTGAAACCGGGCGCCATGACGGCCACGATGAGGGGGGAAAAAATGACGCCTAAAATGGAGACCACGACCAGAATCATGGACAGAATCGTAAAGGCGATATTGGCCAGCTCAAGGGCCTCCGCCTTTGTTTTTTTATTCAGGTATTCCGAAAAAACGGGGACAAAGGAAACCGTCAGCGACCCTTCCCCCAGCATGCGCCTCAGAAGATTGGGGATCCGGAAGGCCACGAAGAAAGCGTCCGTTGCGAGCCCCGCGCCGAAAAAGGCCGCGACCACCATGTCCCGGAGGAATCCGAAGATCCGGCTGAGCATCGTGTATAGACCGACGACGCCGGCGGCTCTGGCGACTTTAGCATTTTCTCCGCCGTGGCAATTTTCCTGTTCCATAATGATTTTTCAGAAGACCGTTTGCATGGAGGATTCAATCACTGCGTTGCTTTTAATCCTCCGAAAGGACAGCCCGGACATCCCCGCATGTCAATCCCGCGATGGAAACCTGTTTGTTTTTCGATTTGTGACCGGCCTCGATGGCGATCCTGTTTTTGCTCACATTAAACAGGGAGGCCAGAAAACGGATGCACGCTTCATTCGCGCGGCCCTCAACGGGCGGCGCCGTGATCCTGATTTTAAGGGCATCCCCCTGAAGGCCCGCCAGCTCGCATTTCGATGACCGCGGCAGGACACGGATCGCAAACGTAACGCCCTCTTCAGTTTCTTTGATAGTCAGCATGTGCTTGCGGCTACCCGATATAACCGGTCATCTGCATCATGGTCTTGACGAGAAACGTCTGCAGAAAATAAATGATCAGGATGACGATGATCGGAGAGATGTCGATCCCCAGCCCTCCGATCGGAATCAGCCGGCGGATCGGCGCGAGCACCGGTTCCGTCGCCCGGTATAAAAAGGTGACAATCGGATTGTAAGGATCGGGATTGACCCATGAAATCAG
>CAYXQK010000312.1:0-6530 GCA_964467445.1 uncultured Syntrophaceae bacterium | reverse complement strand
GAAAACCGGCAGTGTGCGCGGGACATCGATGCCGCTGATGGACAGGATCTTCCGGCCGGTCCATTTATCCATTCCCAGGGCCGAGGCCAGCACGCCGGAGCCGGTATAGGGAATGCGCAGAAGTTCCAGGAGTCCCTGGATGCAGCCATCCTCGCCGTATTTGCCGTGCAGTCCCAGGCACACCAGGTCCACGCGCGATTTCAGGGTCTCATAGGGGATCAGCGTCGCCTCGGCGTCGAGGTCTTCCTCAATATCTCGCGTGCTGTTGCGCATAAGCAGCTTCAGGGGAATTTCCCAGAAGGCGGCCTGGCTGTCCATGAAGATGGGGATGGGATCATACTTATTCCGGTCGAATTTGCTGAAAATATTCCTGCCGCTCTCCAGGGAGACTTCCTTTTCTGAGGAGACGCCGCCCATGATGATGCCCACTTTGAGTTTCACCCTCGCCGCCTGTCCTTCCGTTATGATTTTCGTTCTTCACAAAAAGGTCGTTTCATAAATAACTCCTTTGGCGAAGATCATGGATGGGGGCTTGAGAGGGGCTCCCCCAACGCTGCCGTGCAACATGGCAAAAAATCACAGGAAGTGCAAGTGAAAAAAACTGGAAAAATCGTGTGATAAAGCCGGGGACTCCCTATTTTACAGGGGGCCGTGCTTTTCCGCATGGATTTTGACGGCGCTTTCAATCAGTCGGGACAAAATCATGGCGGGCAACATGCCTGCGCAGGCGGCCTGTTCAAAAAAGAATGAGGAGGGGGCCATCCCCGACGAGGAGTTGGGATCGGTAATCAGAATCCGGTCGTCTTTGAGGATGAATCCGTCAATTCGGCCGTAGGATCTGAATCCGAGGGCATGGAAAGCCCTGATCACGGATTGCTTGATTTCGTCTGTCTTTTCACTGGGGATATTTCTGGGAGGCGTGAATTTTCGGCAGCGTCCGGGCATATACTTGTCGTCGTAGGTATAATAAGCGCTCTGGGGATAGATTTCCGTCACCCCGAGCGTCCTGGCCTCGCCGTTCTCTTCCATAACGATCGCGGAGAATTCGGCGCCGTCCAGATACTCCTCGATCAGCGCGGCGTTGCCCCATTTCAGGGCCTCATCAATCCCTTCAGTCAGGGTTTCTTCATCGATAACCTTCGTGATGCCAATGCTGGAGCCTTCCCGGATTGGTTTCGTGAAGCAGGGAAAGGAGAAACGGGTCAGGACGGCCTGCCTGACGGCGGATGGATTTTCGCTCCAGTCCGCGGCGCGGATCAACATACTGCGGGGAACATCAATGCCCTCCGCCTCGAGGACTTTCTGCTGGAGATACTTGTCCATGCCCAGCGCCGAGGCCAGCACCCCCGGGCCGGTATAGGGAATTCTCAGGAGTTCGAGCAGTCCCTGAATGCAGCCGTCATCGCCATATTTGCCGTGCAGGGAAATGAAGGCAAAATCAATCTCTTTCTTCAGGTCTTCATAGGCAATCCGGCGGGCATCTCTCTCAAGATGGTCGGCAATATCCGCCGTTGTGTTCTGGGAGACGAGTTGCCAGGGGATGATCCATAGCCGCCCCTCGCCGTCCATGAATACCGGGGTGGGCTCGTAACATTCACGGTCCAGGTTGTCGTAAACGTTTCTGCCGCTGTTGAGCGATACCTCCCGTTCGGAAGACATGCCGCCCAGAATGATGCCGACGCGCAATTTATTCATAAGTCAGAAAAACTCCATAAAACCAGTAGCTGCTATTGATCCCAGATGAAGGTCACGCCGCTCGTGGGGAAAATCCACTCATCGTCACTGATTCGGAGCCGGATGGATTTCTCCTTTTCCCGGATGACCTCCGGGTCCGAATGCCGGCCGGCGAAGAAACTGATATCCCGGACATTCTTGATGCGGGCGTCCTGGTAATTGAAGGTGATATCCAGCCCGCGGGTCGGATAGACCAGATAAACGGAGAAAAGATTGTTCCGTTTTGATTTCCGGGTGACAATTTCAATGGAAAATCTGGCCTGCCGGTTGACTTTTTTCTTCAGATCCTCGCTGCCGCACCAGACTTCGTAACCACGATCGGTCGCCTCCGTGCGGATGATCGGGATCTCCTCGCCGTCGATCATCACGCGGCTGACGCGGAAGTCCTTTTCCGTGATGGCTTCGTCCCGTTGTCCGAGGAGCCACCGGTATTCACAGCGCTTGTCGTCGAAAAAAGACGCCAATTGTTCGTTGTTCGCAGCGCAGCCGATCATGAAGATCGGGTGGCTGAGGGTTTTGGTATACTCGATGAGGGTCGTGACCCGGAACTCCTTGCCGGCCAGGCGGTCGGTGCGGATTTCCTCCTCGGTGAATTCGGCCACGTGAATGTTGTAGCGGAAGTTTGTCCGCAGCTCGAGTTGCCGATCTTCCTTACCGAAGAGGGTTTCAAACATCTCGTAATAAATGGCGTCGCCCAATTCTTCGTTCCTTGCCCTCGTATGAAAGCAGTGCCGGATGATATTGTCGATCCGCGCGATGGATTTTTCCTCATCGGGGATAAAAATCCGCCGCAGACGGGGGGCCACGCTGTCCGTTTTTCCTTTTTGCAGGAAAACCCGGGGCGATCGCTTTCCCAGGTTGCACAGAACCTCGTAACTGATGGTTTTGATCCGGCCGGCGATCTCGTTGGCGGTGATCGACTCCTCGCCCTGCCTGCCCATCATAACCACTTCGTCGCCCACCTGGCAGTCGGGGATATCACTGACGTTCACGGTGCACATGTCCATGGAAACCCTGCCCACGACGGGGGCGCGCTTCCCCCGGATCAGCACTTCGCCCTGGTTGGACAGGATCACGCCGTAACCATCGCCGTAACCCACGGGGATGGTGGCGATCCGGGTGGATTTGTAGGTGATGTAGGTCCGGTTGTAGCCGATGCTGTAACCCTCGGGGAATTCCTTGATGAGCACGATCCGGCTCTTGAAGCTCATTACCGGGTTCAGTCGGGCCTTGTCCCTCGTTTCCGGGGAGGGGTAAATGCCGTAGGACATGATGCCGGGGCGGACCATATCCAGATGGAATTGCGGATAGTTCAGGATGGCTCCGCTGTTGGACATGTGCTTGACGGGAATCTCAATCTGATGGGCCGCCAATCGATCCAGGAGCTCCTTGAAAAGATGCCACTGCCGCTGATTGTACTCGATTGGTGTCTCACTCGCGGCCAGGTGGGAGAAGATCCCTTCGATGATGATATTGGGAAAAGTAAGAATTTCATTAATCATATCAAATGCTTCGTAATGAATCGTGCCGCCCCGTCCCATGCCGGTATCGACCTCGATGTGGATGGGCGCCCTCAGAGCGGCTTTTTTGAAGCGTTTCTGCAGTTCCCGGGCAAAGCCGATGTCGGAAACGGAGGGGATCAGATTGTATTTAATGATCGGGTTGATCTCGGAATCGGGGGAGGGGCTCAGGATGATGATGGGCGCGTCGATGCCGCCGACACGGAGCTGGACGCCCTCATCGGCATTGGCGACTCCAAGGCAGGCCGCGCCGTTTTTCATGGCAACATGGGCGATTTCTATGGCGCCGTGGCCGTAGGCGTCGGCCTTTACGACCTGCATGATCCGGACATCCGGACCCACCAGACGCCTCATTTCATCCCAGTTGCGGGTGAAGTGATCCAGATCGACTTCCACCCAGCTTCTGTATTGATGTTCCTTAGCCAATATCGACCTCCTGGTTCATTTCTTCGTCATCTCAAAGACACCATCCCATGGAGGGGGCGGCGGATTTTCCCTGAGGTCTTGACAGCGCCTGATATAAAGCTCGGACGGAGGGTCTCCGGGCTTGAGCTCCAGAACCTGCCTGAAGACGGAAATCGCCTCATCCCACCGGGCCTGCTTGTATTGTTCCAGACCTGTTTCAAAGAGCCTCATGAAGGCTTCGTGCGTTGCGGCATCTTTCTTTTCGCAGAGTAGTTCATATATTTTGACGGGTAGCTTCTTGCCCTTGACCCGGACCGAGTCCAGCTCGCGGCAGGTCAGGACGTCCTTAACGGCAGCATAGGTATATTCGCTGATGACGATGTTCGTCCCGTACTCCTTGTTGATGCCTTCCAGTCGGGAACCCAGGTTCACGCTGTCGCCCATGACGGTATAGTCGAAGCGCATCTGGGAACCCATGTTGCCCACCACCATGTCGCCGCTGTTGATTCCGACACCAATATGGAGGACCGGGCGACCCTCATCGCCCCATTTCTTCTGAAGTTTTTTCAGCTCCTTGAGCATATCCAGGGCGGTCCGGCACGCACGGACCGCGTGATCGGGCTGATCCAGGGGAGCGCCGTAAACCGCCATGATGGCGTCGCCCATATATTTGTCCAGGAGGCCGTCGTATTTGAAAACGATATCGGTCATGGCCGTCAGATATTCATTGAGCAGATGGACCAGCTCTTCCGGCGTCAGCTTTTCCGAAACCGAGGTGAAGCCGCGAATATCCGAAAAGAGAACCGTCAGCGCCTTTTTATCGCCGCCGAGCTTCAGTTTTGTGGGATCCTTCAGCATTTCGTTGATGACGGAGGCCGTCAGATAATACTGGAAGGCGCCCCGGATCTTTTTCTTTTCACGTTCTTCGGTGATGTAGCGGTAGACGGTGATCGCCAGATAGACGGTCATCATGGTCAGAACCGGATAGATCAGGTTCAGCCAGGTGTTATACCGGGCAAACAGATAGGTATTCGTCCCGGCGAAGACGGCCAGCAGAATCAGAATGAGCAGCACCCCCGGGGCGGCCCTGACCCGGGGCACAGCGACACCGACGATGAATCCCAGCAGGATGATCATGCAGATGTCGATGAACTTTGTCCAGCCGGAATGAATCAAGAAGTTCTGGTGCAGGATATTATCGATCACGGTGGCGTGGATTTCCACGCCCGGATAGACGGCGCTGAAGGGTGTCACGCGCATGTCGTAAATGCCGGTCGCCGTGGCGCCCACAATGACGATTTTATCTTTAAAAATGTCGGGTGAGAGCCTCTCATGCAGGATATCCGAAACCGAATAGTGCGGAAAGGTCCTGGCGGGCCCCATAAAATTGATCAGCAACCGTCCCGTCTCATCCGTCGGAATGACCAGATCGTCCAGCCTGACCGACTCTACGCCAAAATCGGCCATTTTGAGAGAAAGCATGGGCCATTCCAGGTATTGAAGCAGGATGGAAATCGGCAGAGATGAATAGTAATCGTCCTGAAATTTAATGACCAGCGGCGCCCAGCGGATGACGCCGTCACTGTCTGGGAACGCGTTAAAATAACCGCTGTTTTCGGCTGCATCCGTCAATTGCTTGATATTGGTAACGGCTGAATAGGCATGGACGAAAACGCGCTCGTCCACTTTTTCCGGGGCCCGGACCATCTGATAGCGGGCATTGGCGATATCGGCGGCGCTGGCCTTGACTTGTTCAGGGGTTAAATGGCCCACCTCTTTTTCGGAGATATGGAAGAAATAACCAAGTGTTACATTCTTTGCCCGCTCGACGGATCTGGCCAGTTCCGCATCCGTGTCGGCGGCGCCTCGTTTCTTATCGAGGAGACCTTTTAGTTTTGCATCCTGAATCCCGATTCTTTCGATCTCGCTGGACAACTCGGCAATCGTTTTGAGGTTGGCGTTATCATCCGGTTCAGAAAAAATGACATCAAAGCCAATCGCCTTGGCGCCATAAGCCTTGAGCCGGTCCACGAGTCGGGCCATCACCGTGCGCGGCCAGGGCCAGCGCCCGAGTTCGCTCAAGCTCTTCTCATCGATGGCGACAATGACCGTTTCCCCGCCGGATGCAACATTGCCCCGCGAAACCATCCGCAAATCAAGGGCTTTCAACTCCATGAATCGCAGGAAGGCGACATCTACAAAGAACAGGATCAAGGCGAGGATAACGATGGACAGGGTGATTTTCAGGGGTGATAAAGCGCCCCATTTTTTTAACCGCTGCCTCATCGGCGTCTCTCCTTCTCCGGCGTTTGCGGGATCATACCAGAGGATTGCAGGAAGTCAAGAAATAGGGATGCGGCGCGAAGGGCAGGGCACGATGGAAAGTTCCGAAATAGGCCTTGACAGGGGTAATAAATCATGATAATCGCCCGCTCTGTTTGGCCCCCACCCTCATTTTGCGGGGCAGCAAAAGAGACACACGTTCTTTAATAGATATAACCCTTTAGGAGTGATCAGGTGTTAAAAGACAATGAAAAAGTCGGTGCAGTAATGGTTGTCGGGTCGGGTATCGCCGGTATTCAGGCGTCCCTTGACCTTGCCAATTCCGGAATGAAGGTTTACCTCGTGGAAAACGGGATCAGCATTGGCGGTGTGATGGCCCAGCTGGATAAAACCTTTCCCACGAACGACTGTTCCGCCTGCATCCTGTCGCCGAAACTGGTTGAAGTCGGCCGTCATCCGAACGTAACGATCAAAACAAGGCGGACAGTCGAATCGGTCGAAGGCGAACCGGGAAAATTCAAAGTCAAACTCACTTCAGCCCCCCGTTACGTGAATCTAGACAAGTGCACCGGCTGCGGCGACTGCGCG
>CAYXQK010000311.1:0-3929 GCA_964467445.1 uncultured Syntrophaceae bacterium | reverse complement strand
ATTAATGCCCGGACTTCGTCTAGCTGATTGGCCGTAGCAATTGAGCCGGTTAAAAAAAATAGAATGATAACGACTGTCAATGACAGGAAAAGCTTCTCCGACTTCATCGCGACCATATTAAAACCTCCCCGAAATGAGATGACAATACTAATTGGCGGACTATCTCATGATGGTTATCGGCTGCATTTGTCTGATACTCAATACGAAGAAAGTAGTATTTTTTAGAATAAACTGAAATGCGTGGCTCAGTGGTGGTCGTATCGGCTGAACGTATCAAACAGTAATCGATAAGTTATGTCGTGGGAAGCACTGACGACTTGTAGGTACTGCGCAGCTGCTCCCCACATACTCCTTTTATGATAGAGTCGATCCCCCAGTACTGGCACACCCCATCGTTTTCGCTGCGACAGAATGCTGCATGACAGTCGGAGTGGAGATGCTGCAATGAACAGGGAGAATCATGCTGCACACTCTGACTGGAGGGATTGGCAGTCTGTAGCATCTCCGATAGTATCCTTGCCCACTTACGCAGCATCGGAGGATGGATAGAGTGAATGTAAGGCCGTGCACAATCAAATCGGCCTATCAATCCGGCCAGTATGAGGGGCACAGCAGGATCACCAAGCGGGGCAACCGGCATCTCAGAAGGGTCATCTGGCTCATGACGATCCGGGTGATCCAGTTCAATGATCTCTTCAAGAGCTATTACCGTAAACGGATCGAAGACGGGCTGCCCTTCAAGAAGGCCGTTCTTGCCACTGCTCACAAGCTCATCCGGATCATCTTTGCCCTGCTGACCCGGAAAACGCTGTTCTGTCATCAGGTGACTTCATGATAGTTGACTGAAAGCGATGAAATTGGAATCGGATGAGAGATAGAATATTACAAATGGCAATCGATGACACTTCTGCACAAAAGAAGGACGTTTATTACTGCATACCCCTAGAGTAGTACGTTTCTCTACGAATCGAGTATTAGATTCTATTCTACTACGTAATAGTTATTCTGTATTAAAAAATCATACGAACGTCCGATTGTCTGCATCCCACCCCTCTACTAGAATAGCATCAAACTCTTCCTCTCCTTAAGTCAACGCATCGCATCATCACAACAGAAAATATCTCTGTTGAGACGCTGATATAAATGGTCAGTTAATGGAGACGGAAGATTGTTGGATACACGGAATCTAATATCAAATACTACTCGGCGGACTTCCCGCTACCAATGGCTGAATATCGTCGGTTTATGCCTTTTCATCGGGCTTACTCTATATGCCAACAACGAAGATTCCTCTCCTCTAATCGACGATGTTATTGTGCATCAGGCAGAAGGGATATCCAACATAAATATGTATGCAGAGCCTATATATTATAAGGTACTCAAAGATGCATCGACGAAATACGCATTGGACCCGAATCTGATTGCCACAATCATTTACGTTGAATCCAGAGGCAATGTCCTAGCGGTCAGTCCAAGGGGAGCGAAAGGTCTGATGCAACTCACTCCTGCGGTGTATAAGAAATATAATGTTGGTGATCCTTTCGACATTGAACAAAACATATCCATCGGTACGGCCTATCTTGCGTTTTTGCTTCAGAAGTTCGATGGCAATCTAGAACATGCTTTAGCTGCATATAACTGTGGCCCGACCCGCGTGATTGAATACAAGGGCATTCCCCCGATCAAGGAAACACAGGAATATGTAGAGCGAATCATGGAATATTATCTGAGAGGGGATGTTCCCACCGGATTCATAAACCAAGAGTCCTAAAATGACATCAGTATATGTGAAAAGACTAGTTCTTGTCGGGATAATTTCAGCGAGCACCGAATGAGGGGATCACCATAGGGGACCTTGAAAGTTATTTCAAGAAGTCAAGCCTGTCCATGATCAGTTGGAAGTGGCGTCGTGTCCCAGTAGGGAAGGGAGGATGCTAGTTCATTAGCTGGCACGGAGATATTTGGGGTAAGTACAGCTTATGTCAAGAATGTACAAGCGCCTTCAAATTGATCACCCTGCCATTGTTGTGGTCAACCCGGCTAAGTATGATGAACGGATATTTTTACTTAGAACGGTTGACATTTCAGCGGCAGGAGCAATGTTTTGTTCAGAGGAGCATCTTTCTCCAGATACACCTGTCAAGGTTGTATTCCTTCTAAGGCGGGGGCAATCCCAAAAGAACAAACTCAAGGTCATGTTCGCAGGGAGGGTAATCCGCTGCGAGCCGGGCAGATTCGCTGTTGCTTTCGACGAGATCCATCCAATTATGATGCCGGAGGTGGAGACGACTTTCAAGACAGTTGAATGATACTTGGCATCATTACCATTCACATTGCAAAAAAAATCGTAGTATTTTTACTAGACCTACTGATAAGTTTTTTTCATTTTTAGCCCCCGGTATTGCCCCCTCCAGCGCTTTCCGGGGGCCTCCTATTTTAAATTCACTGATCACAGGGTCTTTATGGCTTATCCGAAAATGCCATATTTCCCATTCAGGTGTGGAGGTATAACAAAACTCAATGGTTCATCCTGAATACGGCAGGAGGAAAGTACGTCTTTTAGCTTTTGCAGTATAAACTGGGCTTGAGGATTTAATCGGAGGATGATAGATACACGTTGACCGCGGGGTCGAAATGGCCCTGTTTTTTTGTTTATTTCACTGCAAATCTTCAATCGTGCTCTCCCTGCTGTTCTAAGAAGTTGGTGAAATGTGCGCCGCTGTTCCTCACAACCTCTTTCCATGATAGAGATAATCCCCCGTACCGACACACCACATCGTTCTTGCTTGCGACAGAATGCTGCATGACAATGTAGAAATATACCTCAATTAACATCTGCGGAGGGTATTGCTGCATACTTTTGATGGGATAGCCGGGAATTCTGCAGCATGTCTGATCGCACTCCTGCCTTTCCACGCTGTTTCGGGGGGTGGACTGGGCGATAAATTGGTCAATGTATGTCCTAGAGCATTGTAAATCACGTCGTCTAGCATATTAAATTGCTGGAGGAGGGGTAGACCAGCCATGTTTGTCAGGAGGGAGCTACATGGAGATATATCGCAGCAGCAGGAGTTGATAAATCACGACACCGCTGAACAGGGCAGCGATGAACATAATGGACACCTTGGCCATCCGAAAATGGCTGTGCAGACACAAAAGGATCACTCCGCAGGAGACCACTGCAAACTTCAGGGACCATGCGTTTTCCCCGTAAGAATCAATCGCCCATCGGACTAGAGGGTTGACTTCCAGACCACCACTTTCCAGAATAATTTTAGTAAAAAAGGCATCCAGAATATTCAGCCCCGCAATCAGAAGAAGGTAGAAGAACAGCCTCTGACCGTAGCGGTCAACGTAACCGCCTCTTCGTTGATCCTCTGCGCGTCTAAAAGAACACCTTCGACCAGATAAAGTGTAGCGGCTCAATATGGGGGTGGGCTTTCCCCGACGATCTTGAAAGGTTCTATTGTCCATCTTCAGGAACGTCCTACGATGAATTCTGAAGGATCAATACCTCAAACCCTGCCTCTACTTTCCATTTTGACCTTGTCTGCAAATTCTCCTCATCCTCCCTGGAATGTCTATCTTGTGAAATAAAGAAAAAGTAGAAATAGAGCGGCGAAGATCAACATTCCATATGCCGACAATACCGATGGCATTTTCATGACTATTTAGTGACGAAATACCTGTGAAGAGCATTGATGATGGACGCTTCTGCAGACCCCGCCGGGGATTTAGCCTTGGAAGGCGCCGTCTCGAAATACCGCACGACAGCACTTACGATGGCCTTTTCTTCTTGTAACTTCTCCCGCTGGGTCGGAGCGGCGAATAAATCTTGAATGGGCATACATTCCTCCTGTCCTGAATCAGAATAACCCCATCCGCCTCAGGCATTAGATTGCGCCTTCTCGCCAATGAAAGCAATCCGA
>CAYXQK010000310.1:0-2518 GCA_964467445.1 uncultured Syntrophaceae bacterium | reverse complement strand
TCTAAGGCTGTCCGAAAGACCCTTGAGGACTTGAAGCGTACAATGCCAGATGGCATTGAATATAAGGTTGCCCTGGATACTACTGATTTTGTTAAGCTTTCTATTGATGAGGTTTACAAAACCCTTTTTGAAGCCATCCTCCTGGTGGTACTTGTCGTCTACCTGTTTCTGCAAAGTTTCCGTTCTACCATTATCTGTGTTGTCGCCATCTTTGTTTCGTTGGTCGGTACTTTTGCCGGTATGCTGGCATTGGGATTCTCGATCAATATGCTAACCCTCTTTGGGATTGTACTCGCTATCGGGATGGTGGTGGACGATGCAATAGTTGTGGTCGAGAATGTTGAACGAAATATGACCAAGGTCGGTCTTCGTCCCAAGCAGGCGACGATCAAGGCCATGGAGGAGATTGGTACCTCGCTCATAGCGGTCGTACTGGTCATGGCATCGGTCTTCATTCCGGCGGCATTTCTGCCCGGAACTACGGGTCAACTCTATAAGCAGTTTGCCATCACTATTGTCGTGTCTGTTGCATTGTCGGGATTTGTGGCACTAACCCTTACTCCGGCCATGTGTGCCATTATGCTGAAGCATTCCACGCCTCCCACGCACGGTTTCTCTGGATGGTTCTTTCGCTTCTTTGCCTGGTTCAATCGTGGGTTTGATCGTTTCACCGTCGGCTTCGGTGATGCGGTGGTTCTCATGATCAAGCGCATGGGAATCGCTTTCATTATTCTTGCCTTTCTTGTCTGGGCGCTGGTTCACCTTTTTCGGACCACACCCACGAGCTTCGTGCCGAACGAGGATCAGGGTTACCTCATGGGCATGGTCATGATGCCTGACGCTGCGAGCCTGAACCGTACCATTGAGACTGCAAAACGAGTTGATGAGTTGTTTGCAAAAAATCCGGCAGTGGATAGTCGTACTATGATTAATGGATATAGCTTGATCGACGGTCAGTATAAGCCAAACGTGTCCACTTTCTTCGTGACCCTGAAAGATTTCGAAGAGCGTTATTCATCAATGGCACGTGCCCGTGCAGAAAATGCGGGAGCTGTACTGAGGTCAGTGTACGCAGAAGCACGAAATATCGAGACGGGAATGTTCATCCCTATCGCACCGCCTGCTATTCCCGGGATAGGTACCACAGGTGGTTTTGAGTTCTGGATTCAGGATAAAGGTTCGGGTGATCCAGCCCGACTGTATGAGATAACCCAAAAGTTTCTCGCAAAAGCACGTTCTAGGCCTGAACTTTCAGGTATGAACAGCACATTCCGCTCTTCATCGCAGCAACTGAAAGCAGAGGTGGATCGTTCCAAGGCTGTACTTTTGGGTGTACCGGTTGAGGATGTCTACAGTTCACTACAGGCGCAGTTCGGCTCAATTATGGTCAGCCAGTTTAATCAGTACAGCCGTGTCTGGAATGTTGTGCTCCAGTCTGATGCTCAATATCGCCGGAATCCCGAGGATATTACGCGTCTTTACACAAGGTCGAATAAAGGCCAGATGATCCCGCTGTCAGCCCTGGTGACAACGCGTTATGTTACCGGTCCTGACTTGATACCCCATTTCAATGGATTTCCAGCGGCCCAGGTTACCGGAAGTGCTGCTCCAGGTTATAGTTCGGGTGATGCAATTAATATAATGGAGCAGGTTGCCCGAGAGGTTCTGCCCCAAGGATATAGCTTTTCCTGGTCAGGTATGGCATATGAAGAGAAGAAATCCGGCGGGACCTCCGCGGCAGCTTTTGTGTTTGGCCTCATCATCGTGTTCCTCATTCTGGCGGCACAGTTTGAATCCTGGACCCTACCGGGTTCCGTCATGACGGCAGTGCCTTTTGGCATTCTCGGAGCGCTAGTTTTCAACTGGATACGCGGTCTCGACAATGATGTCTATTTCCAGATCGGCCTGTTGGTGCTCATCGGCTTGGGAGCGAAGAACGCTGTACTGAGGGTCACCTTTGCTACTGAGCTGAGGAAGCAGGGGTTGTCGATCATGGACGCCACCATCAAAGCCGGCGAGGAGCGGTTGAGGCCTATTATCATGACCTCATTAGCGTTTATCTTAGGTGTCCTGCCCCTGGCAATAGCCACAGGCGCAGGTGCCAACGCCCGTCACTCAATCGGTACTGGCATTATGGGTGGAATGATTGGTGAGGCTACCCTGGCCATGCTGTACGTACCCCTTTTCTTCTATATTTTTGATGGACTTGAAGAACGTTCGAAGAAGAAAAAGGTGATTCCTTTAGAGCCCTCTCGTGAAGATACTCCCAATGAGAAGCCACCGGAGATAGCATCTCCTGGTACAGAGGGTGGTCACTAAAATGCGCATACTCATCATATTGATTCTCCTTCTCCTCTCCCTCACCGCGTGCGCCATGGGCCCCGATTACAAGCGCCCGAGCGTGACCATACCCGGGGGCTGGCGCATCGAATCCTCAGATGCCAGGGCAGTGGCCAACACCATGTGGTGGGAGCAATTCAATGATCCTGTCTTAAGTGAATTGCTCCAGGTAGCACTC
>CAYXQK010000309.1:0-4761 GCA_964467445.1 uncultured Syntrophaceae bacterium | reverse complement strand
AGGATGGCGCCGTCCAGCACACGCAGGGACCGCTCCACTTCGATGGTGAAATCCACGTGGCCGGGGGTGTCGATAATATTGATTTCGTGGCCCTTCCATTCGCAGAAGGTTGCCGCCGAAGTAATGGTGATGCCGCGTTCTCTTTCCAGTTCCATGGAATCCATGGTGGCGCCGACGCCGTCTTTGCCCTTGACCTCGTGAATCGCATGGATGCGCTTGGTGTAGTAAAGGATCCTTTCGGTCAGCGTGGTTTTCCCCGAGTCGATGTGGGCGCTGATTCCTATGTTCCTGACTTTCTGAATATCGCCTATAATCATTTTATTTCCTTAAAATAAAAAATCCCCATTTGGATATGTATATACCAGATGGGGGAATTACCACAAACAGGTATTTCAATAGAGCGGGAATGAATAATGGATGAAGGCGGATTTGTCAAGAAAATTATTCAAAACTTGAAAACCCGGATCATTTTCTGCTAAGGAAAACTACGGATAAAATAATGAAATGGAATCTCCGGAGGTAGCCGTTATGAGTCCCTTTGAAGGCATTATGCTGGTTTGTTTCGGCCTAAGCTGGCCCATTTCCATTTTCAAATCGCTTCGCGTCAAGCGCGTGGAAGGCAAGAGCCCTCTATTCATGGGCGTCATCTGCTGCGGTTACGCCAGCGGCATCATCCACAAGTTCCTTTTTTCCTTCGACTGGATTATCCTGCTGTACGGGATCAACATGCTCATGATCCTGTTCGATATGATGCTCTATGCCCACTATAACCGGAAAAACAGTCCTGCCCGAACGTAACCGCGAGATGATACCCACGATTTTGTTTGACAAATCGGGCATAATCCTTGAAGATTCCCGCCGTAATGATTATTCCCAAGGAGAGCGATTGAGTTTATGGCCGATGAAGACCTTTCAAAGTTGAAGATTGACCGTTCCGCCAAAGCGCTGCCACAAACGCGGCGAAAAAGAGGTTTATACTGGGGCGGGGCGCTGGTCATTCTCGTTATTGCGACGGTTTTTCTGTATTTTCAGGGCATCCTGCAACCGTCGAAATCCGTGCAGGTGGTGACGGTCTCCCGGATCTATCCCTCCCAGACCTTCACGCTGCTCAACGCCAGCGGCTACGTGGTCGCCCAGCGGAAGGCGGCTGTGTCCTCAAAGATCACGGGGCGGCTGGTCTCCTTGGCGGTGGAGGAAGGCAGCCGGGTCAAAGAGGGCCAGATTATCGCCCGTCTTGAAAATGAAGACACCATTGCAGCGCGGGACCAGGCCCAGGCCCAGCGCAAAGTGACTGAGGCCAATCTCGAAGAGGCCAGAGCGGAGCTGAACGTCGCCGCTTTAACCTATGAGCGGAACAAACGCCTGCTGGAGAGGCAGATTATTTCAAAATCGGAATATGACAACGTCGAGGCCCGCTACAAACGCGCGCAGGCCACCGTAGCCGCTGCGGGGGCTTCCGTTAAAGCCGCCACAGCCGCCCTTCAGGGCGCGACAGTGGCCCTTGATTATTCCCTGCTCCGGGCGCCCTTCGACGCCGTGGTATTGACGAAAAACGCCGATATCGGTGATATCGTGACCCCTCTTGGTGCGGCGACCAACGCCAAGGCAGCCGTGGTGACCATTGCCGATATGCGTTCCCTGCTGGTTGAAGCCGATGTGTCCGAGTCCAACCTCGGCCTGATAAAGGCCGGTCAACCCTGTGAAATTCAGTTGGATTCGCTTCCCGACAGCCGTTTCAAGGGTGTCATCCATATGATTGTGCCCACAGCGGACCGCAGCAAGGCCAGCGTCATGGTCAAAGTTCGTTTTCTCGAGCCGGATCCCCGGATTCTGCCCGAGATGAGCGCCAAGGTGGCATTTCTCTCCCGGCCCGTGACAAGCGGGGAAGAACAGGCGCGCACCGCAGTCCATGGACTGGTCCTGATCAGCCGGGGGGAACAGAAGGCCCTGTTTCTGGTTCAGGATGATCGCGTGCGGGAGACCGTTGTCCGCACCGGGGAGTCGTTCGGCGATATGGTTGAAATTCTCAGCGGGGCCAAAGCCGGCGACAAGGTCGTGCTGAGGCCGAACCAGCTCAAGAACGGCGCCAGGATCAAAATAGCTGAAAAGTAAGAGAAAAGAAGCCATGTTCAACAGGGATGCTCAATGGATGACATACCGCCGATTGTCGAAATAAGAAACCTGAAAAAGTCCTACCGTCGTGGAGATCATGTCGTTCCGGTTCTGGAAAATATCACTTTTGACATTCAGCGCGGCGAATTTGTAGCCCTCATGGGTCCGTCAGGATCGGGGAAGAGCACCCTCCTGAACCTCATTGCCGGCATTGATAAGGTGGATGTCGGTTCCATCCGGGTGGGCAGCATTGAAATCACGGAGTTGTCTGAAACGGAACTTGCGCACTGGCGTGCAACACATGTGGGTTTCGTTTTTCAGTTTTACAACCTGATCCCCGTTCTGACGGCCTTTGAGAATGTGGAACTGCCCCTCCATCTGATACAGATGACCGGGAAAGACCGGCGCGAGCATGTGAGAATGGCGCTGCGTCTGGTCAACCTGTCCGACCGCATGGAACATTACCCCGGCCAGCTTTCCGGCGGCGAGCAGCAGCGCGTGGCCATCGCCCGGGCGATGGTCACGGATCCGACCATTCTCGTGGCCGATGAACCGACAGGCGATCTGGACCGGGCTTCCGCCGAAGAGGTCCTGGAGCTGATGAACCGCCTGAACCGGGAATCCGGGATGACGATCATCATGGTGACTCATGATCCGCGCGCCGCTCAAAAGGCGCAGCGCATCATCCGCCTGGAGAAGGGGCTCCTGAACCATGCTCATATTGAAACTTCTCTTTAGAAACGCCTTTCGCCATAAATTACGCGCGACGCTGACGATTCTCGGGGTCACGATCGCCATCCTGGCCTTTGGACTGCTGCGCACCGTCGTTTCGGCCTGGTACGCCGGCGTCGAGGCCTCTTCGGCCTCCCGCCTGGTCACCCGCAATGCCATCTCGCTCATTTTCCCCCTGCCGCTTGCCTATAAGGACAAGATCCGTCAGATCGAGGGTGTCCGGACCGTTTCATACGGGACCTGGTTCGGCGGCGTTTACAAGGAGGAAAAGAACTTTTTCCCCAACCTGGCCGTGGACGCGCAAAGTTTCATGAAGATCTATCCCGAATTTATGCTCTCCGACGATGAATTCAGGGCCTTTCTCAAGGATCGCAAGGGTTTTGTGGCCGGCCGGAAGCTCGCCGAGAAATTCAAATGGAAGCCCGGCGATACGGTGACCCTCAAGGGGCTCATTTTCCCCGGGGACTGGGATTTTGTTTTGCGCGGCGTTTACCGGGGCCGGGACAAGAATGTCGATGAAAGCCAGTTTCTTTTCCACTGGGATTATCTCAATGAAAGAATCAAAGACAAAATGACCTCCTGGGCGAACCAGGTGGGCTTCTATATGATCGATGTGAACCGGCCGGATCTCGCGTCGGAAGTCTCCCTGGCCATCGATGAAACCTTTAAAAATTCTTTGGCGGAAACGCTGACGGAAACCGAAAAGGCCTTTCAGCTGAGCTTTATCTCCATGACCGAAGTCATTGTCCTGGCCATCCAGCTCGTGTCCTTCGTGATCATTTTCATCATCATGGCCGTTGTCGCCAATGCCATGGCCATGACCACCCGGGAACGGATCGGGGAGTATGCCGTGCTGAAGACCATGGGTTTCGGCGGCTGGTATATTCTGGCCCTGATTCTGGGAGAATCGCTGGTCATCACCCTGGCCGGCGGAATACTGGGAGTCATCCTGACCTATCCTGCGGCAGCGATCTTCGGCCAGAAAATGAGCAACTTTTTCCCGATCTTCAATGTGGAAATCAAAACGGTCTATCTTGCCTTGATAGCGGCACTGATGGTCGGGGTCATCGCCGCCGTGGTTCCCACCCGGAGCGCCATCCGCATCCGGATTGCCGATGGTTTGAGGAGGATCGGCTGAATGGTCATTCCCTTTTCATACAGCCTCCGAAACCTCTGGACCCGGAGACTGACCACGATCCTGACCGCCGGGGGCATGGCGCTGGTGGTCTTTGTATTCGCCGCCATGCTGATGCTGGCCGCGGGACTCCAGCAGACCCTCGTTGAAACGGGTTCGCCGGACAATGTCGTGGTCATCCGCAAGGGGGCAGTGTCGGAAGTTCAAAGCGGGCTGGCTCGGCAGCAGGTGTCGGTGATTGAAACGGACCCGGATATTGCCGTTGGCCAGACAGGCGACAAGCTCGTTGCCCGGGAAGTCGTCGTCCTGATCAGTCTGCCGAAGCGCGACCGGGACAAGCCGGCCAATGTGGTCATCCGGGGCATTGCCCCGGCGTCCGTGTCCCTGAGGCCGCAGGTCAGGCTGATCGAGGGCCGCTTCCCCAAAGCGGGATCAGCGGAAATTATGGCAGGGCTCAGTATCGCGCAACGGTTCAAGGGGGGCGGCATTGGAGAAGCGCTGCGTTTCGGCATGCGGGACTGGCGGATCGTCGGGATTTTTGACGCCGGGAAGACCGGTTTTAATTCGGAGATCTGGGGAGATGTTGACCAGATGATGCAGGCGTTCCGGCGACCGGTCTATTCGTCCGTGATTTTTCGTTTGAGCAGTTCCGGGGCCTTCCCCGCGGTCAAATCCCGTCTCGAAACGGATCCGCGACTCACGGTGGAAGCCAAGCGGGAGACCCGCTATTACCGGGATCAGTCTGAAATGATGGCGACCTTTCTGCGCATCATGGGGATTTC
>CAYXQK010000308.1:0-4605 GCA_964467445.1 uncultured Syntrophaceae bacterium | reverse complement strand
GCGCTCGACGGTATATTTGCGGGATGAATCGGCGGAAGGGACGCCCGTCAAAAAAATATTCCGCCGCTCGGGAGTCAGTCATGAAAAAAACCGCGATCCTTGCCCTGATTCTGTTGATCGGAGCCGCCCTGTTCGCCGCGACAACGCCGCAGGCGCGCCTGGCGTCCTTCGAAAAACACAAGGCCATGAAAGAGTCGTCCCTCGTCCGCCAAGTCTCCTGGCGCAACGTCGGGCCCTATTTCATGGGCGGCCGGATCGTCGATATCGAATCCTATGCCCATAACCCCCACAGAGTCCTGGCCGCCGCCGCGACCGGCGGACTCTGGCTGACGGAAAACAACGGCACGACCTGGCGGCCGCTCTTCGACAATGAATCAGCCGTCGGCTTCGGCGACGTCGCCGTTTCGGAGACGGACGAGAATTTGATCTGGGCCGGAACAGGGGAAGAAAATTCCGGTCGGAGCATCTACGCCGGAACCGGCGTGTTTAAAAGCACCGACGGCGGAAAGACTTGGACGCACATGGGATTGGCCGATTCGCACCACATCGGTCAGATCGTGATCCATCCCAAGAACAACGACATCGTCTATGTCGCGGCCATGGGTCATCTCTATACGGACAACGAAGAGAGAGGCCTCTTCAAAACAACCGACGGCGGAAAAACTTGGGTTAAAGTCCTTTATATCTCCACCAAGACGGGCGTCATCGACGTTGTCCTGGATCCCCGCGATCCGGAAACCCTATACGCCGCCGCCTGGCAGAAGGATCGCAAAGCCTGGAATTTTGTCGGCAACGGCCCCGAGAGCGCCATTTACAAGACCAAAGACGGTGGAAAGACATGGAAGAAGCTCGGCGGCGGATTCCCTCAAGGGACGTTCATCGGACGCGTCGGACTGGCCGTCAGCCCCAGCCGTCCGGACACCGTCTACGCCGTTCTTGATAATCAGGAATCCGGTCCGTCCACGAGACCCCAGCGGGAAAATAAAAGCGGCCTGACCGCTGATAGGATAAAAGCCATGTCCGTCAAGGACCTCCTGGCGCTCGATCCGAAAAAGCTGGAGATGTACCTCCGGGAAAATTTTGCTCCGCCCGCGTTCACGGCCGAAAAAGTCCTGGCGGCGGTTAAAAGCGGCGAAATCACCCCCAAGGAACTTGCCGGCGCGTTCTCCGGCGGAGCGATGGCCGTGATGATGAGTGGGTCGGGCAAGGGCGCCGAGGTCTATAGAAGCGCGGATGCCGGAGAAACCTGGCAGAAGACGCATCCGGAGCCGTTGGGGAATATGATCTTTTCGAGTTATGGATATTATTTCGGACAGATCCGCGTTTCCCCCGACAACGAAAACACCGTCTACATCTTGGGCGTTCCGGCCATGAAATCCATCGACGGCGGCAAGACCTTTAAAGAAATTCCGGACGCGGGCGGCAACTATGGGACGAGATCGGACGACGTTCATCCCGACCACCACGCCCTCTGGATCGATCCCGGCAATCCCAAAGTTCTTTGGCTGGGGAACGACGGAGGACTGAACGTCTCCTATGACGGCGGGACGACGTTCCAGAAAGTCAACAATATCGCCCTGGCCCAAAGCTATACCGTGAGCTTCGACATGGAGAAGCCCTACAACCTCTTTGTCGGACTCCAGGACAACGGCGTCAATATGGGGCCGAGCGATTATATCTATGGAAACCGCGACAGGGAATGGAAAATCATCATGGGCGGCGACGGCGCCTTTGTCGAACCGGCCATCAGCCGGACCCCGGCCACTCCGGGCCGCCCTGCGGCCGAAAGCGGCGGGATGGAATTCTCCGATCCTGATACCGTTTATGCCGCGTCCCAATTCGGCGCGATCACCCGCTTGAATCTAAAAAGCGAGGCGTCGTCCCGATCCATCCGGCCGCGGGCCCTATCCGTTCAGCCGGCCTATCGCTTCAACTGGCTGACGCCTTTCTTCGTCTCCCGGCACAATCCCTATATGATTTATCTGGGCGCCAACAAGGTCATGAAATCCGTGGATCGGGGAGACAACTGGATCGAAATCAGTCCCGACCTGACGGATCGGAGCCACATCGACGGCAACGTCCCCTACGCCTGCATTACCGCCTTGGCCGAATCCCCCCTAGCGCCGGAGGTGCTCTATGCCGGGACGGATGACGGCAACGTCTGGGCGACGAGGAACGGGGGCGGCGCCTGGGAAAAAATCATGGCCGGCCTGCCCAAGAAATGGGTGACGCGCCTCGTTGCCTCGCAATTCCAGCGCGGAAGGGTCTATCTGACGATGATCGGCTACCGCGAAGACGACTTTAGCGCTTATGTGTTCGCCTCGGAAGATTACGGCCGCACGTGGACCCCGATCAAGGCCAACCTTCCGGAGGAGGGGATCAATGTCCTCCGCGAGCATCCCTCGAACGAAAATCTCCTCTTTTTGGGAACGGACTTGACCGTCTTTGCGACGTTTGACCGGGGCAAGGAATGGCATTCGCTCAAGGCCGATCTGCCGACTCTCCCGGTTTACGATCTGAAGATCCACCCGCGGGAAAAGGACCTGATCATCGGGACGCATGCCCGCGGCGTCTACATCCTCAAGATCGATAAGATCGAGCAATTGACTCCGGCGATCCTGGCCAAGCCGCTTTATGCCTTCGATCCGGCCGAGGCGTTCGTCTATCCGTCAAATATCGCGATTTCCGGCGGAACGTTCGAAGGATTCTCGACCTCGTTTGAATTTATAACTTCCGTCGAAGGTCCCGCCAAGATCATCATTAAAAACACCGAGAATCAAACCATCGGGAAGACTCTCGATGTCCAAGCCATCCGGGGCTTGAATTCGGTGAAATGGGATCTTCGCAGGGATGACGGCAAGACGATGGTCGTGCCGGGCAAATATTCCGTCGAATTCCAAGCCGCCGGCGCCACGGAAACAAAGACCCTGGTCGTCGGCTATCCGAGGAGAGGTTGATCGGATTGCTATTGCGGAGGATATCGGTTAAAGTCGAGACACATGCTCAAACCCCCGTTTAATATTGCCTTTATCGGCAATTATTCCCCGCGCCTTTGCGGCATCGCGACGTTTACCACGGATTTGTGCGAAGCGGTTGCCAAACAGCTTGGCCGCCGGTCGAATGTCTTTGCCGTTGCCGTCAACGACACGGACCAAGGCTACCCCTATCCTCCCCGGGTGGAATTCACCATTCAAAGGAACCAGCAGAGCGATTATTACGAAGCAGCCAACTTTATCAACGCCAGTAACGCCGACGTGGCCTGCGTCCAGCATGAATACGGAATCTACGGCGGCTGGGACGGCATCTATATTCTCTCGCTGGTTTCCAGTCTCAGCGTGCCGGTGGTGGTGGTGCTGCACACGGTGCTTAAAAGCCCCACGCCCAATCAGAAAAAAATCATCCAGGAGATGGCCCAGCGGGCCGGTTTTCTGGTCGTGATGAGCGACCTGGCCGTGACCTTGCTGCAAGAGGTTTATAGCGTGCCGTCCGGGAAGATCATGAAGCTCTATCACGGCACGCCGGATTTTTCCTCGCCGGACAACCTGCGCTATAAGAAACGCTTCCAGGTCGAGGGGAACCAGACGCTATTGACCTTCGGCCTGCTCAGTCCAAATAAGGGAATTGAAACGGTCATTAAAGCTCTCCCCGATTTGGTTCGGGATTTTCCCAAATTGATCTATGTGGTGCTGGGGAAAACCCACCCCAACATCCGCAGGGAATATGGCGAGAAATACCGGACGGATCTCGCCGCCCTGGTCGACCGCCTGGGCTTGCACGAGAATGTCATCTTTGACGATCGCTTTGTTAGTTTGGAAGAGCTCTGCGCCTGGCTGCTGGCGACGGACATCTATATCACCCCCTATTTGAACGAAGCGCAGATCGTCAGCGGCACACTGTCCTACGCGGTCGGGGCCGGGACGGCCATCGTCTCCACTCCGTACTGGCATGCCCAGGAGCTCCTCGCCGAAGGACGGGGAGTCTTGTTCGGCTTTGCCGACTCGGCGGCTTTAGCCGCGGCTCTCCGCGACCTGCTGGTGGACAAAGCCAAGCTGAAGGCGATGCGCGCCCGAACCCACCAATTCGGGCGGCAGATGCGCTGGGAAATCGTTGCGGAAAAATACCTGAAGCTGTTCCATCGGACGGCGGAGGCCGCGGCCAAAAAGTCGCTCATCCTGAGAACTCCCGCCCTTCTGCTGCGCGAACCGCCCTTCGACCTGTCGCACCTGAAGCGGCTGACCGATGACACCGGACTGATCCAGCATGCCAAATATATCGTTCCCGATCGGCATACCGGTTATTGCCTTGACGACAACTCCCGGGCGCTGATGATGTGCGCCTGGGCGTTTTCCCTCCTGGGCGACGAGGACGCCAAGAATCTGATCTCGACCTATTTCAGCTTCAGTCATTTCATGCAGAATCCCGACGGGCGTTTCAGAAATTTCATGGATTATCAGCGCCACTTCATGGATGAAGTCGGCTCCGACGATTCCTTCGGCCGGGCCCTCTGGGCGCTCGGCTATATTATCTGGCGCCCCCCGCGCGATGCCTACCGCTCCCTGGCGTTCGAGTGTTTCCAGAAGGCTCTGCCCCATGTCCGCGGACTGA
>CAYXQK010000307.1:0-2620 GCA_964467445.1 uncultured Syntrophaceae bacterium | reverse complement strand
CTTGATTGTTCTTACCCTCTTTGCCCTCAATCCTCTCATGGTTTCCTCCTCCTTGAATTCTTGTTGGAATAAACAGCTGCTCCAAGGAGGATATCTGTATTTCTTGTTTGGCTCAATTAAGAACTACAATATAGCAAGCTGAAACACCCATGCCGACTCGTCGGCACAAATAAGAATGAAAATAATACGTGAGGTCTTCCTTTTTGTTGTATGAATATCGATGTAACGATTCCAACAATGAGGGATATCATGGATATTATAGTAGAAAGAGGGACGGGTCTTGACGTGCATAAGGGAACTGTTGTGGCTTGTGTTATGGGACCGGGCATCAAAAAGGAAATACGAACCTACCTTACCATGACGAACGATCTCTTCCGTCTTAAAGAATGGTTGAAAGAAACCTGCATAACCCATGTCGCCATGGAGAGTACAGGCGTATACTGGAAACCCGTATTCAACGTGCTGGAGGATGCCCTCGAGGTAACGCTGGTCAATGCACGGCATGTCAAAAATGTTCCGGGGAGAAAAACCGACGTCAAAGACAGTGAATGGCTCTGCAAACTCTTACGAAGTGGACTCGTGAGAGGAAGCTTTATCCCTCCGAAACCTGTCCGGGAACTCCGGGATCTCACCCGGTACAAGAGAAAGCTGATCCAGTCCATTACCTCGGAAAAACAGCGAATAGAAAAGGTGCTGGAGGATGGAAATATCAAACTTTTGTCCATTGCTTCTAATACCTTCGGTGCAAGCGGGAAAAGGATCATCGAGGAGCTTATAAAGGGTGAGCTGAAGGCAGAAGAAATGGCGGAACTGAGTAAAGGGAGGCTACGCAAGAGGAAAGAAGAACTGAAAGAGGCCCTGGTGGGGAACGTGGAAGACCACCACAAGCGTATGATTCAGACATCCTTGGACCACATTAACGCGATGGAGGAAATATTTTCCACGGTGGAGCTGAAGATCCAGGAGCAGATTGAACTCCACTTCAAAGAGGAATACGAGCTCTTGAAGACAATACCGCCTGTAAAAGACAGCGCCTCCGTCATTATTGCAGAGATGGGGGTAAATATGGATCTCTTCCCCACCGAGATTCACCTCTCCTCCTGGGCGGGGATGAGTCCCGGCAATAATGAAAGTGCAGGGAAGAAAAAACCGGGGACTACTACCCACGGCAACAAATACCTCAAAACCATATTGACGGAATTCGCCTGGATCGCATCAAAAATGAAGGGCACGTATCTTTTTGCCAAATACCAAAGTCTCGTAGGCAGAAGAGGGAAAAAGAAGGCCCTGGTGGCGGTTGGCCACAAAATCCTTATAAGCTGTTACCAGATACTGAAATACAAAGTACCTTACAAGGAGCTTGGTGCGAGCTATCTCGATACGCGCAAGAAAGACCGCATCGCGAAGAGCTACATAAAGAAACTCAATAACCTTGGATATGAAGTAACGCTGATGGAAGTAGCATAAATACCCAACACCATGTGAAAAAGGTCGATTATTACTGGTGGTCAAAACCCCGTCCCTGAAACTGACATAAGCCGGTCATAAGGACAAAACAATGTTGCCGTAAGAGCACGCAGGAGAAATTTTTCCGATCCGGACTGGCTGCTTCACATGGTGAGGCCAAAACAAGAGACTCTGTGGCCAAGGTTGAGGGGTATGTCCATTTTCAGGAGAAATCTTGTTTTTTCCACTTCATTGGTTGATGCAGCATTACAGGTGGGAATAAATGGAGACATGCTTGCTTCCTCTTTGTTGCAATTCTGGATAACTCTACTATACTTGAAGATAAGAACATCGAAATCAGGGAGACGGACCTTTCTTTGAAATAAGTCCAAGATGCGGGACACGACATGGACAAGGATCGGAAAATTCCTCATGTTAATAACCCCGGTCAGAAGCCGGTCACCATGCAAAAGAATGGCACCTTGCATAGACAAGCCGAAGAGCTGATGCTTGGCGAAGAGTTGTTCCGGAACACCTTCGAGTACGCTTCCGTCGGGATGGCGCTGGGGGTCTCCGACGGTACGTTCGCTCGTACGAATGCTGCTTTCGACAGGATGATGGGCTACGAACCGGGAGAGCTCATCGGTGTCCACCGGTCCGTCCTCACACCCCCGGAGGATGTGGTCGAAAACGAGGAACGGCACCGGCAATTCCTGGCGACAGGCCTTCCAAGCCTTTCCTCCGAGAAGCGTTACATGCGCAAGGACGGCCGTGTTATCTGGGTTGACGTGAACGTGTCCTTTATACGAGACGCAGACGGTAATGCCAGGTTTTCCATCTTTATAGCCCAAGACATCACCAATCGTAAACAGATGGAAGAAGCATTGCGTGAAAGCGAAGAGAAATACCGTTCTTTGTTAGAGCATGCATACGATGCAATAATGATTTCCGATTTTGAAGGAAACCTTCTTGAGGTAAATAAGAAGGCGGAGGAACTCCTAGGCTGCACAAGAGAAGAATTGCTTGGCACAAACTTTTCGAAGCTTCACCCAGAGGAAGAACTTGGAAGGGTAATGCCTGCTTTCAGAGAAATGGTGGAAGGGAAAACACACTCCTTACTTGATACCAAAGTGTTGAGAAAGGACGGGAAAACCATCCCCGTTGATATAACCGG
>CAYXQK010000306.1:0-22999 GCA_964467445.1 uncultured Syntrophaceae bacterium | reverse complement strand
ATGGGGCCAGATTTTGCTGTTGAAATAATCTTTGTCCATATGCAGAAGCTTTTTAAGCGTGAAGTCCTTTGCCATGCCTGCCACTTTTTTATTTATCGGCAGCTTCTTTGCCATCCAGGGGGCGTTTCTCGGGCAAACATTCTGACAGCGATCACAGCCATAGACCCACAATCCCATGGGGGCTCGCAGCTCCATCGGCGTGATTTGCCTTTCAAAATAGGTCAAATATGAGATGCATCTGCGGGGATCAATCTTTCTGGGTCCCTTTAAGGCGCCTGTGGGACAGGCAGTAATGCAGACATTCTTGCACCAATCCGGACATCCCACTTCAAGCGTCGGCTCGTCGGGGGCAAAATCACGATCAATCACCACGGCAATGGGCAGAACCCAGGAGCCTTTACGGGCCATCTTCCTGGAGTAAAAGAGACAGTTCTTGCCGAACGTTCCCAGGCCAGCACGGGCAGCCGCCAGCCTGTGAGGGAGATGAAATGGGACCTTTGATCCGATTCCATTATCTCTTAGGAAGGAACGAAAGGCCTTGATCCTGACTGCCAGACGATCCTGCAAAACACGGTCGTCATCCAGATAACAGCGCCCGAAATGGTTTTCCATGGACGATGGAAATGCTTCGTTGAAATATCCTTCCATCAGGACGATGATGGTTCGGGCCTCGGGGAGAATTGTTCCGGGATCTGTACCGGAGACAAGGTCAAGGCCCAATTTAATGAACAATTCATATCCGTCCTTTCTCTCGGTCAGGATCGCTCTTTGAGATTCAAAGGGCTCAGCCGTTGTGAAACCTATATCTCCGAATCCGCATTGAATTGCCTTTTTAACAATATCGCCCCTGGTAATCATTTAAGTAACCCCTTATTCAGCATAGTATCGGATTAATACGCTTCCCGCCAATCTATACTGGCGCAGAAACAATTGCAATCTTTTCAAGATTCCCTGCTCCGACGCCAACAAACCTGACTTTCTTTCACGTGAGATCGATGTAAGGCACGCTCTCAAGAAAGCCGGGATTGATAAAAGGGTTGACCTGCACATGCTGAGACATAGTTTTGCAACACACTTATTGGGAAGCAGGGGTGGATATCAGATATATTTAATAGTTTTTGGGCCATGCGTCATTAAGCACTGCCTGTGTTTATACCCACATTTCGGTGGAAGCCCTGAGATCGGCCGTTGAAACGCTAAATGTGGTTGTATGTGGTGAGCGTGGCAAGAAAAAAGGGGCCAGCGAATCGCTAACCCCTTGATTTTGGTGAGCCCTGTCGGGATCGAACCGACAACCTACTGATTAAGAGTCAGTTGCTCTACCGGCTGAGCTAAGGGCCCGTTTTTACTTATATTATGGTCGTTAATCCCGTTTATCTGGCGCGCCCGGTACGACTCGAACGTACGACCAACAGATTCGAAGTCTGCGACTCTATCCAACTGAGCTACGGGCGCATGATCCGTTCCTACGACATGGATGAGAAAATGGGGTGAGTGAAGGGGCTTGAACCCTCGACCTCCGGGGCCACAACCCGGCACTCTAACCAACTGAGCTACACCCACCATCATATCTGGTACGCCAGCAGGGATTCGAACCCGGGACCTACGGATTAGAAGTCCGTTGCTCTATCCAGCTGAGCTACTGGCGCATCGTCAGCGTTTTTCCACCGTCTGAAAAAGAGGAAGCCTAATATCCCCTTTGATTTCTTTTGTCAAGATCAATCTTAAGGCAAGGGCAGGCCTTTCAGTCGCCTCAGGGCTTTACATACCCGGCGATGCCGTCATACCGGTAACCCTTTTTCTCGATCCCCTCCCCTTTCGGATCGACGGAGTAGAAATAATTTTTGCTGGAGGGATTATACCAACGGTAAAGATCACGGGTATGGGTCAGACGGGACGTGGCGATATTCCCGATCGTCCCTTCCAGAATATATCCCTCCATGGACCTTTTTACACTTTTGAGGTCATATCCATAGAAATGGTCACCTTTCTGCGGATGAAACCACCGGTAAAATTCAGTTGTCCCTGGAATTCCGGGGCTGAAAAGCCGGAATGCAATCCCCTGTTTCGTATAGCCGCGGGCCTGCAACGTGGCCGATTCGGCCTGCGGATTGGTGGTCAGGAAATAATCCGCTCCCCGGATGTAGCGGTAAACATCGAGGGTTCTCGGAATGTTATCAGCAATCACGTCAAGGGAAAGCTCAACTTCTTTTTGACCGCCGTTGGAATCAAACAAAACATGACCGCCATAGTGGCCAGGCGGCAACAGCCTCGTATTGACCGTGATGTTGATATAATTCGTCTGGCGGGTCACGGCGCCATAGTCCGGAGAGATGGTGACATGCACCGGCTCTAATGGCATGATATCGCCTCCGTAAATCCTGACCCCTTCAATGGCAACAGGACCGGTCGGATTGACAAGTGTCAAGACGTGCGAACCGCCGGATAATCCTTCGGCCACCTGCCACTCAAATCGCTCTTTTTGCTCCGACAGCCCGTCCTGCTGAAAGATAAAGCGATCATTCACAAAAGCCGTCAACTGACCCGTTGCCGGTCCCCTCCAGAAATAGACCGCGATCCCCGTTCCCGTAAAATGAAACCGCAGCGTCTGGCCATCCGATGCGGCATAGGGATAACCTTGATTCTCCGCCCATTTACCCTGCAATTCGAGCCTCTCCTTGTGATGGCGCGCCACCTTGTAGTGGCCGCTGCCTGTAATCTCGTCATTCAGGAAGGAAACGTATTTCCCTGTGTTCAAGACCCTGCTCGTATCCGAACCGATTGCTCTCGTGACAGAAGCTCGCCATTTAAGCGTTTCCCAACCGTTGTTGGTCACCTTGGCCCGTCTGCTGACATGCTCGCCCTGCATGGCCGTCCCGAAATCAATCTGCAAGGGGTCCATGCCGAGTGACGGTTGTGCGGCTGTATCCAGTAAGTTAAAGAGAATGTAGAAAGATTTCGGGCCGCTGCCCGTATGCAGGCGGACCAGTTCACGATGGTGCCCCGGCTCGATCTTTCGCGTGAATGCCGAAAAGTCTTTCCCCGCTTCAAACAGCAACTGCCCGCTGTATCTGGATTTGTCGGATTTTTGTTCATCTTCCGGCCCGTTGCTGATGATTTTGAGTTGAAATCGCAGCAGCTCGCCATCACCTTTCAGAACGCCGGTCAGGATTTTTTCCTGCGCAGCGCCCCACCCCGCCGGAGAAATCAGGGACCAGTCCACGCTCCCAGGCGCCGCCTTTTTAAGCATCACGCTGCCCTTGCGCATCCCCCCGGGCCCAAGCTGTCCAAGATCAATTTCATCCGGAATGATGCTCAGTTCGGGCCGGTCCGGCAATTCCCGGGCCCAGGCTGAAGTGGTCCACTGGATGTGGTTATGCGTTTCGCCAATCAAGCTTTTCTGCAGGAGTTCCATGTCAGGATAATTCACTGTAATCGTTAATATAATGACGACGGGAATCAAAGCAATAACCATCCCGTGAAATCTTTTATTCATAGCCCCTGCCTCCTGGAGTACCTGCACTTTTTTAATCCATCCGGCCAAAGAACGCAACGGTTTTTCAAAATTAAAACAATTAAAAACCTTGACACCCGAAAATGATCCGGTATAACTGGCCGCCACTTTATATCGTGAAATAAAGATGAAATAAATCAGTCCATTCTAAGGCAGATGTCAAATTCCGACTTGAAATACTGGATTGCCCTGAAATGGGCGGAGGGCGTGGGCAATGTGGGCTTCAAAGCCCTGCTGGAGGCTTTCGGGTCGCCACGGCAGGTCTTTGACGCGCCCTTTTCGATGATCAAGGCCGTGCCCGGCATTGGAGCCAAGGCGGCGCGTCAGATCAAGGATTTCTCAGACTGGAAAAAAGTCGAACATGAACTCCAATGCGCAAAGCAGGCCGGTGTCAGCATTATCACGTCACGGGATCCTATTTACCCGCCGCGTCTCGCATGCGTCTATGACAATCCGGCCTATCTATACGTCAAAGGAAACCTGAGGGACGACGATATCAACATCGCCTTTGTGGGCTCCCGGACCGCCAGCGCGCACGGCCTGTTCACCACGGAGAGACTCTGCCGTGAACTGGCCCTGCGGGGGGCAACTATCGTCAGCGGCATGGCCCGGGGAATCGATTCGGCCGCGCACCGGGGCGCCCTGGCCGGACGGGGAAGAACCATCGCCGTTTTGGGATGTGGATTGGATGTCATCTATCCGCCCGAGAATGAAAAGCTCTTCCGTGATATCGCAGCCAGCGGGGCTGTTCTTTCGGAATTCCCCTTCGGCACTCCGCCGAATGCCCCGAATTTTCCCGCCCGGAACCGGATCATCAGCGGTCTATCGTTAGGCGTGGTGGTGGTCGAGGCCGGCGAAAAGAGCGGTTCCCTGATTACGGCCAGAATCGCGCTCGAACAGGGACGGGAGGTGTTCGCCGTCCCGGGAAGCATCGATGTCTCGGGTTCCCGTGGCACGAACAAGCTCATCAAGCAGGGTGCAAAACTTATCGAAAACATTGATGATATCCTGGAGGAGATTCTGCCTCAGGCGGGCAGAATACCGGCGCCGGGCAAGGCCGATGCGTCCGGGCATGACAAAGCCGATCGCCGGGAAAAAAACGAGCCTGTCCCGGACAAGACGCTCACTGAACATGAAAAAGCGATGTGGCAGGCCATTTCGCAAAAACCCGTTCATATCGACCAGATCATCACGGCCACCGGACGGACGGCCGCCGAAGTCCTCAGCGGCCTTCTGAGCCTTGAACTCAGGGGTGTCATTGAGCAGAAACCGGGAAAACTATACGTGCGCAAGGAGTCTTAACCTATTATGCCGCAATCTTTGATCATTGTTGAATCACCCACGAAAGTCAAAACCATCAAGAAATACCTGGGCCCCGATTTCGATGTCCGGGCCTCCATGGGACATGTGAAAGATCTCCCGAAAAGCACCCTCGGCATTGATGTGCAAAACGATTTTGAACCAACCTACCAGGTGATCGAAACCAAAAAGAAGCTTCTTGCCGAGCTGAAAAAAGCAGCCAAAAACGTCAAAAACATCTACCTGGCGCCCGACCCGGATCGGGAGGGCGAGGCCATTGCCTGGCACGTCGCCGATGAAATTGCCACAAAGGGCCAGTTGGTGCGCCGCGTCCTGTTTAACGACCTGACCAAAAACACGATCCTCGAGGCCATCAGCCGCCCTCTGGATCTGGACTTCAACAAGTATGAGGCCCAGCAGACCCGCCGGATTCTGGACCGGCTGGTCGGATACCAGATCAGTCCCCTGCTCTGGGAAAAGGTCAAGCGCGGGTTGAGCGCGGGACGGGTTCAATCGGTCGCGGTCCGGATCATCTGCGACCGGGAAGCAGAGATCAGCAAGTTTGTCCCGGAAGAGTACTGGAACATTACGGCGTCCCTGGAAGGTTCAAACCCGCCGCCATTCGAGGCGCGCCTGATCAGGATCGATGCGAAAAAGGCCAAGGTCGTCAACGAAGCCCAGTCGGCCGGGCTCGTGGAGACGCTTATCATCACGCCCTTTATCGTCAGCAAGGTGGAAAAGAAGGAGATGAAGCGCTCTGCGTCGCCTCCCTTTACCACCAGCAAACTGCAACAGGAAGCCTCCCGGAAGCTGGGCTTTTCGGCAAAAAAGACGATGGGCGTGGCGCAGAAACTCTACGAGGGGATCGAACTTGGAAAAGAAGGTTCTGTGGGATTGATTACTTACATGCGAACCGATTCCGTCCGGATTGCCGAAGAGGCACTGACGGACGCCCGGACGTATATCCGGGAAAACTATGCCCCGGATTATCTGCCCGCAAAACCACGCGTCTTCAAAAACGCCGGGACCGCCCAGGACGCCCATGAAGCGATCCGGCCGTCCTCGATGGCTTACAAACCCCAGGACATCAAGTCCCATCTGAACAACGACCAGTTTCGTCTCTATCAGCTCATCTGGAACCGCTTTATGGCGAGTCAGATGAATCCGGCCGTCTTTGATCAGACCACCATCGATATTGCCGCCGGGCGGTGCATTTTCCGCGCCCAGGGTTCGGTCATGACATTCCCGGGATTCACCATTGTCTACACCGAAGGCAAGGAGGACAACGGAAACGGCAGCGGCGAAGAAGGTGAATTCGGCCGGATTCTGCCTGTCTTGAAAGACAGCGAGACCCTGAAGCTGCTGACGCTCAAGCCGGAGCAGAAATTTACCCAGCCGCCGCCCCGATTCACAGAGGCAACCCTGGTGCGCGAACTGGAAGAAAATGGAATCGGACGGCCGAGCACCTATGCCGCGATCCTGAGCACGATCCAGGACAGAAAATATGTCCATCTGGAAAAGCAGCGGATTCACCCCACCGATCTGGGTACCCTGGTAACGGACCTGCTCGTCAAAAATTTCCCGCGGGAACTGGACGTGGCCTTCACGGCCTCTCTGGAAAACATGCTGGACCGGATCGAAGAGGGCAAGATGAAGCGCCTCGATACACTCAACGAATTTTACATTCCCTTCGCAGCCGATCTCAAAAAGGCGAAGGCGGAGATGCGGGATGTCAAACGTCAGGAAACACCCACCGATATAAGCTGTGAAAAATGCGGCAGCCCCATGGTGATCAAATGGGGGCGGAACGGGGAATTCCTTGCCTGCTCAAACTATCCGGCCTGCAAAAACACGCGGAACTTTACCCTGGACGACGGCGGGAAAGTCCTCCCTTCCGAACCGCAGAAGGTGGAAATGAACATCGCCTGCGAAAAATGCGGCCGGCCCATGACGGTCAAACAGGGTCGGTTCGGCCCGTTCCTCGGCTGCTCCGGCTATCCCGAATGTAAAAACATCGTCAACATCAGAAAAGATGAGAACGGCGACCTGACCGCGGTCAAACAGGAGGTAAGCGACGAGCTCTGTGACAAGTGCGGCCTGCCTATGTTAATCAAAAAGGGGAAGTTCGGCCCGTTCCTCGGCTGCTCCGGATACCCCGAATGCAAGAACATTGTAAAGACCGGCAGGGATGCGGGTGGAACCGCAAAGCCCCCTGCCCCGGAACTGACGGATACCCTCTGCGATAAATGCAACCGACCCATGGTCATCAAAAGGGGGAGATTCGGCCCGTTCCTCGGCTGTTCCGGATACCCCGAATGTAAAAACATCATGAAGATCAAAAGCGGGCGCTGAAAATCCGAGGATCCCGCAACAGGGCAATCGAATGACCGCGAACGCCTCTACGATCATCATCGGCGGCGGCCTGGCCGGCTGCGAGGCGGCCTGGCAGCTATCGCGGAGGGGGCATCAAACCGTACTGTACGACATGAAGCCGCAACGGTTCTCGCCGGCCCATCAGTCCCCGCTGCTGGCTGAACTGGTCTGCAGCAATTCGCTGCGCGCCAATCCCATAGAAAATGCCGTCGGCCTGCTCAAGGAAGAGATGCGCCGGCTGGATTCACTGATCATGGCGGCGGCCGACGCCACGGCTGTCCCGGCGGGACAGGCGCTGGCCGTCAACCGGACCGATTTCTCCCGATATATCGAAGACCGGCTGGCCTGCTGTAGAGAGCTGCGGATCATCCGGCAGGAACTCAGCGAGATTCCAGGTGGCCGACGTGTGATCGTCGCCACGGGTCCGCTGACCTCCGATGCACTGGCCGGCGCCATTGCCCATCTGACCGGCGCGGAATACCTCTATTTCTACGATGCCATTTCGCCGATCATTCATGCGGATTCCATTGATTCAGAAAAGGTTTTCAGGGCATCGCGGTATGACGGCGGCGAAGGGGATTACCTGAACTGCCCCCTCGAAAAAGAAGCCTACGAGCGTTTCTGGAGGGCCCTGGCAGAAGGAGAAGACACTCCCCTCCGGTCTTTTGAGGCGGCGAAGTGTTTTGAAGGCTGCCTGCCCGTGGAAGTCATTGCCAGACGCGGGATACTGACCCTGGCCTTCGGCCCCATGAAACCCGTCGGCCTCATCAATCCGCGGACGGGTCACCGGCCCTACGCGGTCGTCCAGCTTCGTCCGGAAAATCGTGCGATGACACTGTTCAATCTGGTGGGCTTCCAGACGAAACTGACCTGGCCCGAACAGCGGCGGATCTTCCGCATGATCCCCGGACTGGAGCAGGCCGAGTTCGCACGGTACGGCAGCATCCACCGCAATACTTTCATCAATTCACCTGTCCTGCTCAGGGATACCCTGCAATTGCGTGCGGATGAAAATATCCTGTTTGCCGGACAGCTCACGGGCGTGGAAGGCTATGTCGAATCAGCCTCCATGGGACTCCTGGCAGGTCTTAATGCCGCCGCACTGGCAGCCGGGAAGGAGATTCCCCCGCCCCCAGAGGCGACCGCCATCGGCGCATTGCTACACCACATTCTGAATGCGAAAAGCAAGACATTCCAACCCATGAACGTCAACTTCGGCCTCTTTCCGCCGCTTGGGCAAAAGACGGCAAAAAGAGACCGGGGGCGGGCCTATGCCGTGCGCGCCCTTGCGGATCTGAACGCATGGAAAGCCGCCTTCAATATCTGAAAAATATTTTTTCTGGCATTTTTACGATGATCGGTGGTACTTTAGCCGAAATCTTCATAGCGGATTGCCTTTCTCGGTCTTTTATAAAAAAATAGGAGGAACACGACCATGATGGATTATCCCTTGTTGTTGAGAACCTTTCTGTTGCGGGCGGCAAAATATTTTCCTAAAAAAGAACTCGTTTCCGTTTATCCCCAGGAGATCTTCCGCTATACTTACGCCGATTATTTCAAGCGCACCTGCCAGCTCGCCAATGCCCTGGCCTCGCTGGGCATTCAAAGAGGGGATCGCGTGGCCTCGATTGCCCTGAACAGCCAGCGCCACATGGAGCTTTACTTTGGCGTTCCCTGCATGGGCGCCACGCTGCATACGGTCAATTTCCGCCTTCCTTCGCACCACCTGGTTTATGTGCTCAACCATGCCGAGGACAAGGTCCTTTTTATCGAGGAAGACTTGATTTTCTTTGTCGAACTCATCAAGGACCAGTTGAAGACGGTGAAGCATTTCGTCATCCTCTCGCAATCGGGCCAGATGCCCCAGACCTCGCTGTCGCCGGTCTATCTTTATGACGAATGGATCTCCCGCTTCCCGGATACCTTTGATTTCCCTGAGAATCTCAGCGAATGGGATCCGGCGCTGCTGTGCTACACATCGGCCACGACGGGGGATCCCAAGGGCGTCGTTTATTCGCACCGGGGTTTGGTCCTGCACAGCTATGGCGTCGGCGTTACGCTCGGCGTCGCTGAGCGCGACTGCATTCTGCATGTGGTACCCATGTTCCACGCCAATGCCTGGGGCGCCCCCTTCGGCGGCCTCGGCCTGGGTTGCAAGCAGATCTTTCCCGGTCGGGAGGTGCTTAACATGGAGCGCCTCTGCAGGATTATCGCCGAAGAGAAAGTCACCTTTTCCGCAGGCGTCCCGACAATCTGGATGATGCTTTACCAGTACTTGGAGAGCGGCGGCTGGCATGATTTTTCATCGTTGCGCGCGGTCTATTCCGGCGGCTCGGCCTGCCCCCGGTATCTGATGGAGGCCATGAACGATAAGTACGGCTTCCCCCTCTCGCAGGCCTACGGCATGACGGAAACGACGCCGCTCGCGATGGCCGCCATTCCTAAAAGTGACATGGCGGGTTTGCCGAAAGAAGACATTTATGACGTCAAGGTCAGCGCGGGACTGCTTGCCCTCGGACTGGAAATGAAAATCGTCAATGAACGCGGCACGGAAGTCGCCATGGACGGAAAGGAATGGGGGGAAATTCTGCTGCGCGGGCCCTGGATCGCCAAAGAGTATGACCGTGATCCGGAGCGTTCCCGGCCGGTCTTCGCCGACGGCTGGCTGCATACCGGCGATGTGGGAACCATCGATGCCGAGGGCTATGTCCGCCTCGTGGACCGCACCAAAGATCTTGTGAAGAGCGGCGGTGAGTGGATTTCTTCGGTGGATCTCGAAAATCTCATCATGTCCCATCCGAAGGTGCTGGAAGCGGCGGTGATCGGCATTCCGCATCCCAAATGGCAGGAACGGCCTCTGGGCTGTATCGTGCTGAAGCCCGGGGAAACGGCAACGAAGGAAGACTTGCAGGCCTTTTTAAAGAACAAGGTCAAGGCCGACTGGTGGATTCCCGATCAGTTCGTTTTTCTGGATCAGATCCCGAAAACAAGCGTCGGCAAATTCAGCAAAAAGGATCTCCGGGAAATGATAGCCGGCGGGAAGATCATTATCCCCGGCAACGAAGGCTGATGAACCCGTAAAAAACGGATGTTTATATGGGCGGCGAGACCTTTGAAAAATGGCTTCGCCGCGTCTCAAAAATCTTTTCCGCTAAGAGGACGACCAGGCGTAATCATGATTCATGACAAACCGAAAACGTCATCTCTGGAAAGGCGGAAAACATTTGATTCGCCGCTCGCGAACCATTTTTCAGCGGTTATGAAAAACTGTCGTGGTGTGCAGCTTCTGCACGCAAATAAAATATGGAAGGAGACATTATATGGCGATTCAATTACCCGACCTGCTTTACGCAAAGGACGCCCTGGCGCCTGTCATCAGCGCCAACACCATCGAGTTTCATTATGGAAAGCATCATCGGACCTATGTTGACAACTTAAATAAGCTGATCACAGGAACGCCATTTGAAAAGGAGAGCCTGGAGGTCATCATCAACAAGACGGCAGGCGACGCGGCAAAAGCAGGCATTTTTAACAACGCCGCACAGATATGGAATCACTCTTTTTACTGGCAGTGCCTGAAGCCGGGCGGTGGCGGCGCCCCCAAGGGGGCAATTGCCGCGAAGATTAATGCGGCCTGGGGCAGCTACGACAAGTTCGTGGAAGAGCTTAAAACAGCGGGGACAACGCAGTTCGGCAGCGGCTGGGCCTGGCTCGTCCTCGACAACGGACAACTGAAGATTGTTAAAACGGCCAATGCCGACACCCCCATCGCTCACGGCATGAAGCCCCTGCTGACGCTTGACGTTTGGGAACATGCCTATTATCTCGATTATCAGAACCGCCGTCCGGACTATCTGGCCGCGGTGATCGACAAGCTGATCAACTGGGATTTTGTAAACGGCTGCCTGGCGTAGAATCTTTCGCGTGGACGTTGCTGATCGCCGGCGTGGTCGACGCGCCGGCCGGCGTTCTGATCTCTGAGGAACAGGATGGCTGATCTTCCCCATGATCACAAAGAGCACAGGGTGCGCCTGAGAAAGAAATATCGCACCTCCGGCATCGATGCCTTTCATGATTATGAGGCCTTGGAGCTGCTGCTCTGCTATGCCATCCCGCAAGGAGATGTCAAACCGCCGGCCAAGGCGCTGTTGAGGACGTTCGGCAGTATCAAGGGCGTCATCGACGCAGATATGGCCGATCTCGAGAAGGTCCGGGGCATCGGTCCCTCTTCAGCCGTTGCGCTCAAGCTGCTCAAAGACCTTTGCGCACTCTATCTCAAGCAGCAGGCCATGGAGAAGCCCCAGATCACGTGCACGAGCGAACTCGTGAACTACTGCAAGGCGGCCCTCGGCGGGCTGAAGGATGAACAGTTCCGGGTGATCTACCTCGATGCGCAGAACCGGATTATCGATGATGAGTCTGTCCAGGAAGGCATCGTCAATCAGGCCGTGGTGTATCCCCGGAAAGTCCTCGAGAACGCCCTGAAGCGGAAGGCTTCGGCAATCATCCTGCTCCACAACCACCCCTCCGGCAATATCCGCCCCTCAGACGCGGACATCCGGCTGACCCGGACCATTCAGGAGACGGCCAGGGTCCTGGATATCCTCGTGCATGATCACATTATCATCGGTGAGAACCGGTTCTTCAGCTTCCGGGAAGAGGGTATTATGAGCTGAATAAAAAGGGGACGGGCGTAAAGGTCATGACAAAGATCGCCAGCGCGATCCAGCCGATCACCCTTCTCGCATCATCCAGGGGAATCCACTCATACACGACACGGGGATGACTGGTCCCCATGACCAGCAGAATGGCCGCCCAAACCAGCCAGCCGCTCCATCCGGTCAGACCCAGAACCACCAGCACGACAACGACAATGACCGCCACGGCACGCTGCCGCTGTCCAAAAATCGCATAAGCCACGTGGCCCCCGTCCAGTTGACCGACCGGCAGGAGATTCAGGGAGGTCACCAGCAGGCCGATCCAGCCGGAAAATGCGATGGGATGCAGAACCAGATTGACCTCATCCGGCCAGTAACCGTGGACGGTCCAGCTCATCAGTGAAAAGAACAGGGAACTGCCGAGACTGACGCCCGCCTGTGCCGCACCCGGCGTAATTTCAGAAAGAAACAGGCCTATGAACAGGACGGGCACCGCGATGATCATGCCGGCCAGCGGTCCGGCCGCCCCCACATCCAGCAGCATCCGCCGGTCCAGCATGGGAGATTTCATTTTGATGAAGGCGCCGAAGGTCCCGATGAAAGAAGGAGCGGGAATGAAATAGGGCAACGTCACATTAATCCCGTGTTTTTTTGCCATGATGTAGTGCCCGAATTCATGGGCTGCCAGGATCAACAGAAGCGTAAAGGAAAAAGGGATGCCCCGCCAGAGGGACCAGGGGGCTTCGAAGGGATTAACGCCCTGCTGCAGGGTTCCGGCAGCCAGCGTCGTCAGAACCGTCAGCAGAAAAAGCAGAATGTTGATGAAGGGGATTCTGTGTGTCCGATAATTCATAAAAATAAAAGGGGGATCATTATAGACCCCCCCTGTCACGATTCAGTAATAATTCCAAACTGTTCTTGAGGCTTGTCGGCGTTGATGGGATGGACTACTTTTTACCGTCTACCCGTTCCTTCAATTCCTTGCCCACTTTGAAGAAAGGCACCTTTTTGGACGCCACCTTGATGTTTTTACCGGTCTTCGGGTTTCTGCCCGTGTAGGCCTGATAATCTCTCACGACAAAGCTCCCCAGGCCCCTGATCTCAATTCTGCCTTTTTTTCTCAGCTCTTCCGTGAATCCTTTAAAAATAAGATTCACAACATCAATCGCCTTTTTCTCTGTCAAACCTTCCTTTTTGCTCAACGCCTCAATAAGCCCGGATTTATTCATACTTCCTCCTTATAATGCCTGAACTGAAAAAAGCCAGCACTCGTCTCCTCAGACGAGACTGTTATGAATAACATGATAATATGCTTTTAGTTTTGGCGACTATTCTTTATTTTCAGATGAATGTCAAGACAAATTTTTTAAAAATCCGCCGATTTTGAAGCAATGGCTAAGCGGTAAACCTCTTTCCGTGTGAGCTGCCGGTAGGCGCCCGGTTTTAAGTCACCCAGCAAAATATCCGATAGGGCCACCCGGATGAGCCGGATCACGGGAAAGCCGATTACCGCAAAGGCCCTCCGAATCACACGGTTTCTGCCTTCAGCAAGGGTCAGGGTAACCCAGCAGCTCTTGGCGTTTTTTCTTTCCAGCGCCGCATGCAATGGTTTGAAAAATCCGTCTTCGAGGGAAACACCCTCGGAAAGCGCCCGTATTTCGCGGTTCGACAAATGGCCTTCCACCTTGACCCGGTAAGTCCTGGTCACCTGATATCGCGGATGCTGGAGTCTCTGGGCAAATTCACCGTCATTGGTCAGCAGCAACAGCCCCTCCGAGTCATAATCGAGTCTTCCCACGGGGAAAACCCGTTCCTCAATACCGGTCAGCAAGTGAGTCACGATCGGCCTGTCCTGAGGATCATCGAGCGTTGTGACATATCCGCGCGGCTTGTTGAGTAACAGGTAGACCTTGGTGGCAACGGCTGAAATAAGACGGCCGTCGACACGGATATCATCCTGCTCAGGATCGGCCCGGACGCCCATTTCAGTAATCCGCGCACCGTTGATCGTGACCCTGCCATCGAGGACCATTTTTTCCGCTGCGCGCCTGGAGGCGATGCCGGCCTGGGCAATGATTTTCTGGATGCGCATTTTCATTCCTGCAACTCTTTCAGCTCCCGCAGCGTCGGCAAAGCCGACAGATCCTGCAGATTGAAAACCTCGAGGAATTTACGCGTCGTGCCATAAAGGATCGGTTTGCCGGGTACATCCTTGCGTCCGACGATTCTCGCCAGTTTCTTCTCCAGCAGCCCCCTGAGCGAACCCGCAGTGTCCACCCCGCGGAACCGGTCGATATCCGCTTTGACAACGGGTTGACGATAAGCAATAATCGCCAGGGTCTCCAGTGCGGCCGGGGTCAGCCCCGGCGGCCTCGCGGTTCTTAATTTTTTCACCCAGACGCTGAGGTCGGCGCGGGTCCGGAACTGGTATCCACCGGCAACAGACTGAAGCTGAATCCCGCCTTTTCTTTCTTCGTAGTCTCTGGCCAGTTCCTGCAGCGCCACGCTGACGGCTGCTTTTTCGGTTCCTGTCAGGATCTCTGCGATCCGTTCGACCGACAGCGGCAACTCCGCTGCAAACACAAGGGCTTCAATGATTGCCTTCTTCTCTTCCATTGATCACTCCACCGCCAGAAACAATCGGATCACCCCATAGGATTCACTCTGATAGGCCCTGATCATTCTGAGCTTCATGAGTTCCAGCAACGCCAGAAAGGTGTAGAGAACCCAACGCCGATCGGTTCTTTCTCCGATCAGATCGGTAAAAGTAAGGTGCTTGTGCTCCATGAGCCGGTCCATGATTTCATTGATGCGGTCGGCCAGCGACATTTCCTCCGCATCGATTTCGATCCGTTCCGTCTTGTCCAGCCTGGCCATGATCTGCTGAAAGGCCTTGACCAGATCGAAGACGTCCATTTCCACGAAGACCCCGGGGGAGACCGTATCGTCCGGCTCCGCCGCCGGACAGGACCGCGTAAAAACGTCTCTTTCCAAAACCGGCCGGCTGTCCAGTTGCAGCGCCGCTTCCTTGAATGCCTGATAATCCAGAAGTTGTCTGACCAGTTCCGCCCGGGGATCCTCTTCTTCCTCCGCTGAGGGATCCTCTTCCACCGGCAGAAGCAGCCTTGACTTGATGTGAATCAGGGTCGCAGCAAGGATCAAAAATTCACCGGCAAGGTCAAGGTTGAGGGAACCGAGCATCTCGATATACTCCAAATATTGCCGGGTGATCAGCGCCATGGGAATGTCGTAAATATCAATCTCGTTTTTTTTAATGAGATACAGCAACAGGTCTAACGGACCCTCAAAGATGTCGAGCTTGATTTCATAACCCATATCAGATTCTGACGGCTTCCCGGACCTCCTCCATGGACTGCCGGGCAATCCGAGAAGCCCTGGCATTTCCGTTTTCGATTATGGCTCGGACCTCCTCCGGGTGACGGAGATAGTAATCCCGGCGGTCATGCACCGGTTTCATGGTCTCCGCAATACGAGCGGACAGCTGCCGCTTGCAATCCGTGCAGCCGATGCCCGCCTTTCTGCATTCAACACCGATGCGATCCACATCCTCCCCCGGCGAATAGATCTGGTGGAAGGTATAGACATTGCAGATTTCGGGTCGCCCGGGATCATTTCTTCGCATGCGTTGGGGGTCCGTGAACATGGCGGCCACCTTTTTCGCCAGGATATCTCCCCGATCGCTGATATAAATGGAATTCTCATAGGACTTGCTCATCTTTCGTCCGTCAATGCCGAGCAGCTTGGGGAAATCGGTCAGCAGCGTCTCCGGAATGGGGAAAATTTCCCTGTAGAGAAAATTGAAGCGGCGTGCAATTTCCCGGGTGAGCTCCACATGGGGAAGCTGGTCGACGCCAACCGGAACACCGTTGGCCTTGTACATGATGATATCCGCAGCCTGCAGCACAGGATAGCCCAAAAAACCAAAGGTGGAAAGATCTTTCTCTGATAGCTCCGTCTTCATTTCCTTATAGGTCGGATTCCGCTCAAGCCATGCCAGCGGGGTGATCATGCTGAGGATCACGAACAGCTCCGCATGTTCCTTGATGCTGGACTGTACGAACAGGGTGCTCTTTTCCGGATCCAGTCCAACGCTGAGCCAGTCGATGACCATATCGATACGGCTGCCATGGATGTCCCCCGTGTCGCCGTAGTCGCTCGTCAGAGCATGCCAGTCCGCCACAAAATAATAGCATTCATAGCTCCGTTGAAGATCAATCCAGTTTTCCAGGGCGCCATGCAGGTTGCCCAGATGAAGTTTGCCCGTGGGGCGCATACCGCTCAATATCCGATTGCCTGTCTCCATTTACGCTCCATTGAATTCTCTTGTCCTTGCTAAACGCACGAAGGCCTCCGGGACAAAACCAAGCCGGAGGCCTCAGTGGAATAACGTCTCATAATAAAAACTATTTAACTTTGTCGGCTAACGCCTTGCCAGCTTTAAATTTTACCACTTTTTTCGCCGGGATCTTGATGGTTTTTCCAGTCTGGGGATTCCTGCCTTCTCTTGCCTTCCTCTTGATTACGGAAAATGTCCCAAAACCAACGAGACCGAGTTTCCCGCTTTTCTTGAGTTCCTTCGCGACCGTCCCAATGTAGGATTCTAGGGCACTTGCCGCCGCCGCTTTTGAAATCCCCGCACCATTAGCCATCGCACTGACCAGTTCCGCCTTTGTCATTCTTTCCGTTCCCCCTTTCAATAGTGTTTTGTTAAATCAATCGACCCTTTCCACAACGGTCGACATTCTCTCAGGCCAAAAGCGCCGACCAGTTTCTCGCGCTTTTCGGCAGGGACACCCTCCATTACGAACGCCTTCGAGCAAGCATCATCCCTGTAACTGCAAATGGGAAACCCGTTAACCCATACCAATCAAGTATCAGCAACGGTACCATGGCTGGAACCGAGACTGCGCCAATGCCTAACACAAAGAAATGTGAGAATCAAGAAGAATTGTGCCATTCAGGGAAATATATTTCTACCCTCTGTCATGGGATGAGCTCTACCGCATGAGCCCCCGCAGACAAAAATAATTATTTTCCCATGTTATTTTTTCCTTGACAGCTCCTTTAAATTTTATTATTTATACAAGATTTTAATTTAATACACATGCAGGGGCTTTTTCTGAAATCCCGGATCGTGCATGTTAAAAGGAGTTTAAAAATGAACTGCCAAACGGTCAAAACCGGCATCGATTGCGGCTTTATGGCGAAAAATGGTTGCGGATTCAAAGGGGGGGCTTGCCATCCCATCGTTGCTCTATGCGACGGCTGTGCCAAAGTCATGGATTTTTCCACGGGCAAATATTGCAAGGTCTACCCGGAGCCGGCAGCCAAATGGTTGTCAGGGAAGTGCGCCATGGCCACCCACATCAAAACTGACGTCAAGGAAGCAGTCCAGAAAATCAATCCTCTGAAAGCTTCGAAGCGAGCCAATAAAAAATAGCAGTGCCTGTGATGGGACATGAAAGACAGTAAAGCCGATTAACTTTATTAATCGGCTTTATCCTTTTGAAGGTGAGGGTTTTAAACTCAATACGCGCTCACTGCAGCATCTCTTTCACCTGCTGCAGGAGGCTTTTTATCTCCATCAGGCGGGTCTTGTAGTCTGCGGAGCCATCCTCGCTTTCTGCATGGCCCATCCTGCCGGCCAGCTTTCTTTTCGCCCCAAGGATGGTGAAGTGGTCAACATAGAGAAGCCGTTTGATCGTCAGGAGCATTTCCACATCCCGATGTCTGTATAGGCGCTGATCGGACCGGGTGCGAACGGGCTTGATGGCTTTGAATTCCGACTCCCAATAACGGATCACATAGGGCTCGACACCGAGAATCTTGCTGACTTCACCAATCCGGAAATAGACCTTGTCAGGAATCGATGCGTCCATGTCAATCCACCGCCCTAAGATCCAGGTAAAAACGGTCAACCGTTACACGCTTGATCTTCAGGATTTCCCGACAGGAGCGTCCCGGGCCGGAAACCTTTGTTTCTTAGCTGTTCAGAGCTTTGCGCAGCACCTGAGATGATTTAAAGGTCAGCACCTTTCGGGCGGTGATTTCGATCTCATCACCGGTCTGAGGATTCCTCCCCCGGCGGGATTTCTTTACCTTCACGAGGAAATTGCCAAAACCGGAAATTTTGATCCGCTCGCCGCGCGTGAGACTGTCCTTTATGATATCAAAAACAGACTCGACGATCCGGGCTGAATCCTTCTTTGAAAATCCCAGTTTGTCATACACATCCTGAATAATATCGATTTTGGTCATTTCATTCCTCCTGTCGGCTTGTCATATTCATGTTCATTTATCTGATTTTAGCTCCGCTTTTCTCCATAATCCGCCGGACAATGGCGTTGTGCGCCTGCCCGATGTCCTGATCCGTCAATGTCCGGTCATGGGCCCGGTAAGAAAACCTTAAGCCCAGGCTCGTCATGCCCTCCGGAATGCCCGTGCCCCCGTATACATCAAAAACGCAGACTTTTTCAAGTAATTCTTCATGCATATCAAGCGAAATTTGAATTATTTCTTCCGCCGTCCGGTCTCGTGCAATCAGGAAGGCCACATCCCGCGAGCTGGAAGGAAACTTTGAAATGTCGCGATAAGACAACGCACCGGAAAAATGACCGGCCAAAATATCCAGATCCATTTCAAAGACGGTGGCCCGGTTCTTCAGACCCATCCTGGCCAGGACATCGGGGTGAACCTCGCCGAGGAATCCGATCACGTCCTTCCCGACCGTGATGCGGCAGGACCGGCCCGGATGCAGGAAGGGTTCCTGTAAATCCTTCCGAAATTTCAGGGAGGTCATCTTCAGGTGCTCAAAAAGACCCTCCAGGCAGCCTTTCAGATCGAAGAAATCCGATGCGAGCCCCGAGTAATGCCAGCAGTCATCATAACGGGCGCCGGTTAACAGGCCGCCAATACTGTTTTTTTCCAAGGGGAGCATTCCGGCCTGCCGGGCCAGATAAATTCTGCCCATCTCGAATATCTTCAGGTCAAAGCAACCCGCATTCGCGTTTTTTCGCATCGTGTCGAGCAGGCTGTAAGTCATCGTCGTGCGCATCACGGACTGCTCTTCCGTCATGGGATTCCGGATCGCCACCGCCGCCCGCCGCTCATCGCCGGCCGGCAGCCCCAGGTCATCAACCGCTGTTTCCGGAATAAAACTGTAGGTGATCACCTCTGAATAACCGTAGCCGTTCAACAGCGTGCGTATCCGCTCCTCCATGATTTTTCGACGATCCTGCCCCATGGACAGGATCGAAATGGCCGGGCGTGTCACGGGAATCCGGTCATAGCCATGGAGTCTGGCAATCTCTTCAATGAGGTCAATTTCCCTGCTGATGTCCACGCGGAATGTGGGTGGCGTTATGCGGTAATGAAGATCGTCCCCTTTGTTAACGGTCATCTCAAGGCTTTCCAGGATCTGCACGATCTCCGACGGGTCCATGTTTTTTCCCAGGATATCCCGAACCCTGTTGATTCGCAGGGGAATGTCTCGGGGAGATTCAACCTTCCGGGGATATTGATCAACATAACCCCGGCAAACGGTTCCCCCGGAAAGGTCCGCAATGAGCTGGGCTGCCCGGTTCAGCGCCCGGACCACCCCCTCGGGATCGATCCCCCGCTCAAACCGAAAAGCGGCATCGGTACTCATAGAAAGCCAGCGAGATGACTTCCGGATCGATGCGGGATTAAAATAGGCGCTTTCAAGAAGCACCATCCGGGTGTCGGCCTTGACCTCCGAATGGTGCCCCCCCATGATCCCTGCAATGGCCACGGGCTCGACGCCGTCACAGATCATCAGGGTATCGGCCTGCAGCGTCCGTTCCTTCTCGTCGAGGGAAACAAATGTCTCCCCCGGGCGGGATTTTCTGACAACGATCCGTCCCTCTTTCAAAAACCGGTAATCGAAGGCATGCAGCGGCTGGCCGCATTCCAGCATGACAAAATTGGTCACATCCACCACATTGTTGATGGCGCGCAGACCCACGGATTCGAGTCGGCGGCGTATCCAGAATGGTGAAGGACGGATGGCAACATCTTTGACGATTCTGGCGGTGTAACGGGGGCAGAGGTCGGGATCCAGAATTTCTACCGAGGTGATCCCGTTGATATCCTCTTCATTTTCCGTGAAGATGATCTCAGGCGTCCTGAGTTTCGCGCCGGTTATGGCCGCGATTTCCCGCGCCACGCCGATGACAGACAGGCAGTCCGACCGGTTCGGAGTGATTCCGATATCCAGGATGACGTCCCGCAAATCCAGGGCGTCAATCAAATCCTGTCCGGGCGAGAGTCCGGTCGGCAAGATCAGAATACCCGATCGATCCGGACCGATGCCGAGTTCCTCTTCGGAACAGAGCATGCCTTCCGAGAGCTCCCCGCGAATCCGGGAGCTCTTGATGGTATAGCCACCGGGAATGGCCGCCCCAACCAGGGCCAGAGGCACCATATCGCCAACCTGAATGTTTATGGCGCCGCAGACAATCGGCAGGATGTCCGCTCCTGTCGTCACCTCGCAGAGAGACAATTTTTCCGAATCGGGATGGGGCTTCAGGGACAGGATTTTCGCGACAACCACCCGGCTGAAATCGGGCGCTGTCTCCAGGATGGCATCCACCTCCAGACCCGCCATGGTCAGGCGGTCCGCCAGTGCTGCGGGCGCAAGGTCGATGTCAACATAGTCTCTGAGCCAACGCAAACTAACGAACATCAAAACTGCTCCAGAAAACGCCAGTCATTCTCAAAAAACAGCCGGATATCCGATACGCCGTACTTGAGCATGGCAATTCGCTCCAGGCCGAGACCGAAAGCAAAACCGGAAACCTCCTCCGGATCGTATCCCACGTTCTTGAAGACCTCGGGATCGACCATTCCCGATCCCAGGATTTCCAGCCAGCCGCTTTGCCCGCAGACACGGCATCCGGCCCCCCGGCACATCACGCACCGGATATCGACCTCGGCGCTGGGTTCGGTAAACGGGAAAAAACTGGGACGGAAGCGGATGGCGGTATCCTCACCGAATATCTTTCCGATAAAGAACGTCAGCACGCCTTTGAGGTCTCCAAAGGTAATGCCCTTGTCGACGAGCAGCCCTTCAATCTGGTGAAACATGGGCGTATGGGAGATATCGGAATCGGGCCGGTAAACGCGTCCGGGCGACAGAATCCGCACCGGCGGCTTGAGTTTTTCCATGGTCCGGATCTGCACGGGAGACGTATGGGTCCGAAGAACGATATTCTCTTCAATATAAAACGTGTCCTGCATATCCCGGGCGGGGTGGTCCTTGGGAATATTCAGGGCTTCGAAATTATAATAATCGAGTTCAATTTCCGGACCTTCCACAACAGAAAATCCCAGTCCGGCAAATATATCACAGATTTCACGGCTGACCCGGATAATGGGGTGGAGCCTGCCCGGACGTACGGCCCGGCCCGGCAGGGTAACATCAATTTTTTCCAGCAGGAGGGCTTGTTCCCTTTTTTTCAGGGACAGGCGCTGCAGCGCTTCGTCGATCGCCGCCGCAAGAATCTCCTTGATTTCATTGGAACGTTTTCCGAAAAGCGGCCTTTCTTCCAGCGGCGCCTGGCTGACATTCCGCAGCAGACACGTGAGCAACCCCTTTCGTCCCAGGTATCTGGTTTTAATCGAAAGAAGCGCTTCTTCCGTTTCCGCCTGATTCAGTTCGGCAATCGCCTTCAGCCGGAGTTCCTCCAAGTCATGGATCATGCCGCCAGGCTACCCTTTGCGATGGTCACAACTTTCGAGAAAGCCGGTGCGTCATGTACGGCCAGATCAGCCAGAACCTTCCGATCAATTTCGATATGGGCCTTTTTCATCCCGTCGATTAAACGGCTGTAAGATATTTCATTGAGCCTGGCTGCGGCATTGATCCGGGCAATCCAAAGTTTCCGGAAATCACGCTTACGTACCCGCCGGTCCCGGAAAGCATATTTCATGGACCTTTCGACTGCTTCGGTGGCGGTCCTGATCAAACGGCTCCTTGCCCCGAAGAAGCCCTTGGCCATCTTTAGAATCTTCCTTCTTTTCTTCTTGCCCGTTACGGCTCTTTTTATCCTCGGCATTTTTCCCTGTCTCCTGATGTGGTGTTTTGAAGAATCGGCCCGAATCCGGTTATTTATAGGGTATCAGCTTCTTGATTTCCCGTTCATCGGATTTTTCGAAAATTGCTGATTTCCTTAAGTTTCTTTTTCTTTTTCTTGTCTTGGAGGTCAGAATGTGGCTGGCGTAAGCCTTGCTTCGTTTAACCTTGCCGGTCCCTGTCAGGCTGAAACGTTTCGCTGCACCCCGGTGTGTTTTGATTTTCGGCATTGAATTTTCCCCTTTTATAATGTTTATGAAAACCGCTATCCCTGCAGCACGGAAATCGAATTCATCCGGATTCCTGCCTGTTCGGGAATATCTTTACTATTATTTCTTCGGCGGCGCCAGGATCATAATCATGTTGCGACCTTCCAGCCTCGGCTGCTGCTCAACGACGGAAGTCTCCGCCAGGGCCTCCCGGACGTCCTCCATGATTTTTCTGCCGATATCCGTGTAGGCAATCTCGCGCCCCCGGAACATCATGGTGATCTTGACCTTGTCGTGCTGGTCAAGAAATTTTCGAATATGTTTAATTTTTACCTGCAGATCATGGGTCTCCGTCTTGGGTCTGAAGCGAATTTCCTTGACCTGTATGGTGGTCTGGCTCTTTCTGGCATCCTGCAGCTTTTTACTCTGCTGGTAGCGGAATTTCCCATAATCAAGGATTCTGCATACAGGCGGCTCAGATGAAGGCGCCACTTCGACCAGGTCCAGTCCCCCTTTAGCCGCCTCCGCCAAGGCGTCTGACAAGGATAAAATACCGAGCTGCTTTCCCTCGGCATCAATCACGCGGACATTGGCTGCCCTTATCTCCCGGTTAATTTTCAACTCCTTACTTATGGGTCACCTCCTGAAAATAATAAATATTAAGTTATTTATATTGTGTGCACTGTTCTTTCACAAGTGCAATAAAGTCATCTGCGGTCATGGCGCCGAGGTTTTTCCCATCCCGCCAGCGCGGAGAAATGTGCCCCGCCTCCATTTCGCGGTCTCCGATCACGAGCATATAGGGAATTTTCTGCATTTGCGCCTGCCGGAT
>CAYXQK010000305.1:0-4894 GCA_964467445.1 uncultured Syntrophaceae bacterium | reverse complement strand
CTTTACGCCGCCCGCCTCGGCAAAGAAAAGGTTTTCATGAGTGATTTTGAGTTTGCCAAGGACAAGGTTCTCATGGGCGTGGAAAGAAAGAGCATGGTCGTCAGCGATGAAGAGAAGCGGAACACGGCCTATCATGAGTCCGGACACGCCCTCGTCGCCATGTTGCTGCCCGGGACGGATCCCATTCACAAGGTGACGATTATTCCCAGAGGAAGGGCGCTTGGATTGACGCAGCAGCTTCCGATTGATGAGAAACATACCTACCCGAAGAAATACCTGCTGAACAATATCGTGATTCTGCTGGGCGGGCGGGCGGTGGAAGAACTGGTTCTGAAGGATTTTACCACGGGCGCCGGCAATGACATTGAACGGGCGACCAATCTCGCCCGGAAAATGGTCTGTGAGTGGGGGATGAGCGATGTGATGGGACCGCTCACCTATGGCAAGAAAGATGAACAGATTTTCCTGGGAAGGGAATTCGCGACGCATAAGGATTACAGTGAGGAGACCGCTCAGCGCATTGACCAGGAGATTACCAAGATTGTATCGGAAAGTTATGAAAGGGCCAAGCAACTGCTCATCTATCATATGGAAGCGTTGAATAACATTGCCGCAGAGCTTATCGAAAAAGAGGTGCTGAATGCGGCGGAGCTGGAGGCCATCATCGGCACCCGCCCTGACGATGGCCAGAAGGAACAAACGCCCCCTGACGCGGGCGCGGTTCCGGCACAGGGATCATAGGGGTTTGGCTCTTTGTCAAAGGTCGTCAATGCATATGGATATCAAACAAACAGAGAGTATAAAACTCCGATGCGTGCTCTGGACCGGTGAGCAGCAGGCGATCCGGATCCTGAAGGATATCGACGTGGATCCCTACGGGATCGAGGCCATGCTCCCCAAGATGGCGCATCTGAATATCCTGATCCAGCGTCTTCCGTGCAAGGTGGCCAATATCATCAAGCAGGAAATGCTCGCCATCGGCGCCGATGCAGCTGTGGCGCGTGGATCCATCGCCTGCAGTATCGAAGCCACGGATGTGTTGCTCATGGCGACGCGCAAGCAGATCGACCGCTTTATCGAAAAAGTTTCCTCCCAGCCCTTTGGCCTGAAGCAGATGGCCGTAAAGCTCAGGCAACTGCTTGAAAACATTTCAGCGGATCAGTGGACGCTTAAGACCAGCCGCCGGGAAATGGTTCTGGGCGATCGCACCCGGATCATGGCAATTCTGAACGTGACGCCGGATTCCTTTTCCGACGGCGGGCAGTATAGTTCCCATGAAAATGCCATTGCAGCCGGTCTCAAGCTGACTGAAGCAGGAGCGGACATTCTGGATATTGGCGGAGAATCTTCCCGGCCGGGCGCGGAAACGGTTACCTTGGACGAAGAACTTCGCAGGGTGATTCCCGTGATTCAGGGACTCTCGGGGAAAGTTGACATTCCGATTTCCGTGGATACGACCAAGGCAGTGGTTGCACGGGAGGCGTTAGCCGCCGGTGCAGAGATCGTCAATGATATCAGCGCCATGCGCTTTGATGTGCAAATGCCCGCGTTGATCGCGTCGTCCGGAGCGGCCGTTGTTTTCATGCATATGCGGGGCGAACCACAGACCATGCAGCAGGGCGATCTTCATTATGCGTCGTTGACGGGAGAAATGATCGATTTTTTTCGCGAACGACTGAATGCGGCGCAAATGGCGGGGATATCGGCCGATCGGATCATCATTGATCCGGGCCTGGGGTTCGGCAAATCCAGAAGCGATAATCTGAAACTGCTCCGATATCTCGCCGAGTTTACGGTTCTGGGCAGGCCGATCCTGACCGGGCCTTCGCGAAAATCCTTTCTTTCCCGCGACGACGATCAAGGACCGCAGGATCGCCTGGAAGGGACGGTCGCCGTCGTAACGGCGGCCATCATGAATGGCAGTCATCTGGTCAGGGTCCATGACGTGAAGTCCGTTAAGCGGGTTGTGGCGATCGCAGACGCCATTATCAGGGCCTGAGCATGATTACCGGAACCGGTATTGACCTGGTGGATGTAAGCCGCATGAAGAAGCTCCTCGCGAAGTGGGGCGACCGGTTTACGGAGCGTTATTTTTCTCAACACGAAATTGACTATTGTCGCAGGAAAGCCGTTCCCGGGATCCATTTCGCCGCCCGTTTCGCGGCCAAGGAATCGTTCCTTAAATCCCTGGGGATCGGTCTCGGCATGGGCGTAGAATTAAAAGATGTTCAAGTGATCAACGATCAGCAGGGCAAGCCGGATTTGATTCTGGCCGGCCAGGCGCAACGCCTGATCAGCGAACGGGGGATCCGGAAGGTTCATCTGAGCCTGACACATACGTCGGAATGCGCCGTTGCAGTCGTCATTCTGGAGACTTAAACGAGGCAAATTTGAGCCCTGGCGAAGCCATTTTTCAAAAATATTCAAAAGGTCGCATGACAGAGACGTCTATGGTTGATACAGACATCCCACTGACAATGATTTCCGGCGATCCGGCACAGACGTTTCGCATGGGCAGGATGATTGGCGAAAACCTGGAGGAAGGCGCGATTATCGCCCTCATCGGTGAACTGGGCGCCGGAAAGACCAGCCTGACCCAGGGGATCGCCCGCGGTCTGGGCATTGCAGAGGGTTATCAGATCACCAGTCCGACGTTTACGCTGATCAATGAATACCCGGGCCGGCTGAACCTTGTTCACCTGGACGTATACCGGCTTGGCGGTTCGGCTGATTTGCCGGATCTCGGCTATGAAGAATTTTTTTTCTCAAACAGTGTCGTCGTTATCGAATGGGCGGAAAAGATACGGGACGTTCTTCCGGACAAAACTATTTTTATAACAATGACTTACCTGGATCAGAATCGAAGGCGGATTGAAATCTCCGGCGACCGGGTGCAAGTCATGCCAATCACAAGTGCATTGAAAGATGGAGGTTTTTAAGATGGCTCTGGTCGTACAGAAATACGGCGGCACCTCGGTGGCCAACCTGACCAAGATCGAGAATGTCGCCAGGAAGGTGATCAAAGCGAAGGAGGCGGGCAACCAGGTCGTTGTCGTTTTATCGGCCATGGCGGGCGAGACGGACCGGCTGATCAATCTGGCGCATCAAATCGCCGATCATCCGGATGAACGGGAGTATGACGCCCTGATCTCCACAGGAGAACAGGTGACGGTATCGCTTCTGGCCATGATGCTCAACAGGATGGGGCACCCCGCCCGGTCCCTTCTGGGATTCCAGGTCAAGATCCTGACGGATCAGGCTTACAATAAAGCCAGGATTGTGAATATCGATACAAAGGCCATAAAGAATGAACTCAAAAAAGGGTCCATTGTAATCATTGCCGGTTTTCAGGGGGTTGATCCGGATAATAATATTACCACCCTGGGCAGAGGCGGTTCGGATACCAGCGCCGTCGCGCTGTCAGCGGCGCTGCATGCAGATGTCTGCGATATTTTTACCGATGTGGACGGGGTATATACGACGGATCCGAATATCTGCAACAAGGCCCGGAGATTGAACAAAATTTCGTATGATGAAATGCTGGAAATGGCCAGATTGGGGGCAAAAGTACTTCAACCCCGGTCTGTGGAGATGGCAAAAAAATATCAGGTGCCCCTTTATGTCCGCTCATCTTTTACGGATGAGGGCGGGACCCTGGTGACGAAGGAGGATAAGGATATGGAGAAGGAAGTGGTATCCGGTGTGACCTATGACCGGGATCAGGCAAAGATCACAGTGGTTCGTGTTCCGGACAGGCCGGGCATTGCCGCCCGTTTATTTACACCGCTGGCTGAGCACAACATTGTTGTGGACATGATCATTCAGAACGCCAGTCTGGACGGGTTTACGGATATGACCTTTACGGTATCCCGCAAAGACATAAAGGAAGCCACGAAACTCGTCGAAGAAGCCGGCCGGGACATCAGCGCAAAAAACGTGGTCGTGGACCAAAATGTTTCCAAGATTTCCATTGTGGGCGTCGGGATGGTAAGCCATTCCGGTGTGGCGGCAAAAATGTTCGCGACTTTGGCCCATGAAGGGATCAACATCCTGATGATCAGCACCTCTGATATCAAGATCTCGTGCGTCGTTGAGGCAAAATACACGGAACTGGCCGTCATGGTCCTGCACGATGCCTTTAAGTTAGACAAAAGATCCTGAAATCACTCATGCGTATCACCGGCAGACAGATTGACGGCCTGGTTGTCGTCGTGCTGGTCACGGCCGCTGTCTGCCTGCTCTCCTTTTTTTTGACCCGCATTGCTCCTCACGATGCCGGCATCGTCCATGGCGGTCCCCGTGACGGACCCGTTGTTGTGAAACTGTCAGGGGATTTAAGCCAGGGGGGTATTTACTATCTTCCCGAAAAAACAACGCTGTTGACTCTTTTGAACATCGCCGGCATCCAACGTCAGGATCGGTTCGATAAAAATATCCTTGCGCGACCGCTCATCACGGGCGAGACGGTTACAGTGGAAAGAGATGGTCGCCTGGCCCTCGGCCAGATGAATGCGGCGGAGCGAATCGCCCTGGATCTGCCCCTTGATCTGAACCGGGCGACCGTGGATGAGCTGATGCTTATCCCGGGCATCGGAGAAAATACCGCGTTCAGGATTGTGCGGTTTCGGGAGACGTCGGGTCCTTTCAAAAAGGTGGATGATCTCAAGAAAATACCCGGAATTAAAGAGAAAAAGCTGAAGCAATGGGAACGGCACTTTTATCTGCCGCCGTAGCAGGCGGGAAGATTTTCGGATGCTTTATTTCTCTTCGCTGCGATACTGGGCGAAGTAATGCAATACGCGCTGGACATACGTTTGCGTTTCCCGAAAAGGCGGGATGCTGTAATGGTGCCTGGCGACCGCTGCTTCGCCGGCATTGTAGGCCGCCAACGCGA
>CAYXQK010000304.1:0-6389 GCA_964467445.1 uncultured Syntrophaceae bacterium | reverse complement strand
CGCCGTTGATCAGGGCCTGCGGGCCGTGATCTCCACGAACGGAACACTTATCACGGCGGAAAAGGCGGCCGTCTTCAGGGAAATCGGACTGTCCTACGTGGGCGTCAGCCTCGACGGCATGAAGGCCACCCATGACCGCTTCCGCGGCAAGGCGGGGGCTTTCGACGCCGCGATGACGGGCATCCGGATCTGCCGGGATTTGGGGCTAAAGGTGGGCGTGCGCTTCACGATCAACCGGCACAACGCGGCGGATGTCCCGGCGATTTTCGATCTGCTGGAAAAGGAGAACATCCCGCGCTGTTGCTTCTATCACTTGGTTTACTCAGGACGGGGATCAAAACTGATCGAAGAGGACCTCTTTCATGAAGAAACACGGGCGCTCCTGGACCTCATCATGGATCGGACGAAAGACCTCTTTGACTGCGGGCTGGAAAAGGAGATCCTTACCGTGGACAACCATGCCGACGGCCCTTATATCTACCTGCGGCTGCTCAAAGAAAATCCCGTGCGCGCCGCGGAGGTCCTGGAACTGCTGCAGATGAATGAGGGCAACAGCTCCGGCAACGGGATCGGCTGCATCAGTTGGGACGGCGAAGTTCATCCGGACCAGTTCTGGCGCGGTGTTTCGTTCGGCAATGTCCGCAAGCGGCCCTTCAGCGAGATCTGGACAGATACGGCCAACCCGCTATTGATGCAGCTCAAGGACAAAAAACCGCACGTCACGGGCCGCTGCACCCGGTGCCGCTGGCTCGATGTCTGCGGCGGCAATTTCCGCGCCCGCCCGGAGGCCGTCACGGGCAACATCTGGGCGCCCGACCCGGCCTGCTACCTGACCGATGAAGAAATCAAACAGCAATAGGAGGAAGCCATGAATTTTCCAGATTACCGGCCCCGGCGGCTCAGAAAAAACGAGAATTTCCGCAGGATGATCCGCGAAACAAAGCTGTCCGTTGACGATCTGGTCTATCCCCTGTTTGTCGTTCCAGGCAAGGACCGGAAAAAACCGATCAGCGCCATGCCCGGCAATTTCCAGATGTCCATCGATCATCTCCTGAAGGAAGTCCAAAAGACAAAAGACTTGGGCATTCCTGCCGTTCTGCTTTTCGGCATCCCCGACAAAAAAGACGAGCTGGCCTCCGGCGCCTTTACGAAAGATGGAATCATTCAGCAGGCCGTCCGCCGCATCAAGGACAAGGTCCCCGACATCCTGGTCATTACCGATGTGTGCCTCTGTGATTACACGAGTCACGGCCACTGCGGCATGATCGAAAAGGGCGATGTGGACAACGACACCACACTCGAAGTGCTGACGGAAACGGCCGTCTCCCACGCGAAAGCCGGCGCGGACATGGTCGCCCCCTCCGCTATGATGGACGGTCAGGTCGCGGCCATCCGGGAAGGCCTGGACGAAGCCGGCTATGACAGCACGCCCATCATGGCCTATTCCGCCAAGTACGCCTCCTGCTTCTACAACCCCTTCCGCGAAGCCGCCGAAAGCGCCCCCCAGTTCGGCGACCGCAAGACCTACCAGATGGACCCGGCCAACGGCGACGAGGCGATCCGGGAGATCCAGCTTGACGTGGCGGAGGGCGCAGACATCATCATGGTCAAGCCTGCCCTGCCCTACCTCGATATCATCCGGCGCGCTCGGGAGGAATTCGACCTGCCCATCGCAGCCTACAATGTGAGCGGTGAATTTGCCATGATCAAGGCGGCCGCCCAGCTCGGCTGGCTCGACGGGGAACGCGCCATGATGGAAGCCCTGACATCCATTAAGCGGGCCGGCGCGGACATTATCCTGACCTACTTCGCCCAGGATGCGGCGAAAATACTGAACAGATAGAATCTATGGATATCTCTAAAAAATCGATCCTGCCCGACACCCTGCGCATGGTAGCCTGGGAGGTGACGCGCCGCTGCAATCTGGCGTGTGTGCACTGCCGCGCCTCTTCCCTTTGCGGGCCATATCCGGGAGAACTGACGACGGAACAGGGGAAAATGCTGCTCGACGACATCGCGGCCTGCAGCAATCCGGTCATCATCCTGACCGGCGGCGAGCCCCTGTTGCGCCCCGATATTTACGAACTGGCCGCATATGGCGACCGCAAGGGATTACGCATGGTTCTGGCGACAAACGCGACCCTCGTCACCAAAGAGATTGCCACAAAAATGCTGGATGCCGGCATCAAACGCGTCAGCGTCAGCATCGACGGCCTGAACGCGGCCGGCCATGACGGCTTCCGCGGCGTTCTCGGCGCTTTTGACGGCGCACTGGCCGGCATCGAGGCCATGAAAAAGGCCGGGATGGAATTCCAGATCAACACGACAATCACGCAGGCCAACCTCGCACAGATCGAGGGCATCCTCGATCTGGCCCTGAAGCTCGGCGCGGCCGCCCATCACATTTTTCTGCTTGTTCCGACGGGGCGCGGCAAAGACCTGGCGGATCAGGAGATTTCGCCGCAGGATTACGAAAAGACACTCAACTGGTTCCATGAAAAAAGCCTGACCTGTCCGATTCAGCTCAAGGCCACCTGCGCGCCCCATTACTACCGGATTTTCCACCAGCGGAAAAAAGAGGCGCCTGCACCTTCACGCGCGCAAGGCGAAGGGCATCCCTTCCAGGCCATGACGCGGGGCTGCATGGGGGGAAGCTCCTTCTGCTTCATCTCCCATACGGGACAGATCCAGCCCTGCGGCTACCTCGAACTCGACTGCGGACAAATCAAGGAAAAAAATTTCGCGGACATCTGGAAGAACTCGGAAATATTTAGAAACTTAAGAGCTTTGAAGCAGCTCAAGGGGAAATGCGGCCATTGTGAATTCATGCGGGTCTGCGGCGGCTGCCGCGCCCGCGCCTATGAGATCACCGGGGATTACCTGGCCGAGGAACCGTTCTGTGTCTATGAACCGAAGCATCGAATGAGGAAACAATAAACGGTAAACAGCAAACATTATTCAAGGAGGAGCGGATATGAACAAAAGGTTATGGATGCGAATGTTGTCGGTGGTCGTAGCATTGACGTTTGTGGCAGCCTCTGGTTGGGCGGCGGATCCGAAGGCGGCGGTAAAACCGACTGCGGCTTCGGAGCAGAAAGTGGAAAAGAAGGCCGAAAAAGCGGCAGAACTCATTGATCTCAACACGGCGACAAAGGCACAGCTCATGACCCTGACGGGTGTCGGAGAGTCGACAGCGCAGCGGATTATCAAGAGCCGCCCCTATGCGAAGAAAGACCAGTTGAAATCCATGAAAATCCTGACCGATCAGGAGTATGACAGGATCAAGGACAGGATCATCGCAAGGCAGCCCCAGAAAAAGAAATGAACGCTTCCAGCAGAGGGTTTGGAATCATGAAAGACAAGAAGTCGAAAAGCGAACAGACCGGCAGAAAAGAAAACGTCGGCCAATCCGGGAAGATGAAGGAAGCGATTGAAGCCGCGTCTTCCTTCCCCGTGCCCGTCGACCTGCTGAAAAAACTCAAGTATGACTATTTACGGCGGGAGCTGTGGGTCCCGCTGGGAAGCGAAAACGGGCGGATTACGGTTTTACTGGACGAGCCGCAGAATATCATCAAGCGGGACATGATTGAAAACCTGCTGAAAACAAAGGACATCGACTATCGCAAAGGAATGCCGGAAGAAATCATCGCGCTGATCGAGCGCTTTTTCGATCTGGACGAAAGCGGCGCACTGCGCGAAAATGGGGAGGACCGACCCTCCGAGTCCGACAGCGTCATCGTCCAGATCGTCAACCGCATGATCGCCGAAGCCTTTGCCAAGCGCGCCTCGGACATCCACATCGAGCCGGACACGGTGGACCATCATGTCACGGTGCGCTTCCGGATAGACGGGGAATGCATTTCCTACGAGCAGTTTCCCTACGCCTACCGGGCTGCCATCGTCTCACGAATCAAGATCATGGCAAACCTCGACATCACGGAAAAACGGCTGCCGCAGGACGGTAAGGTCCGCTTTACGGTCCCGAACTTCGGGGACATTGAGCTGCGCGTGGCGACGATGCCGACACATGGGGGCGTCGAGGATGTGGTGCTGCGGATACTGACCCGCGGATCGATCATGACGCTGGAAGAACTTAACATGTCCGCCGAGGACCTGTCCCAGTTTCTGAAGATTCTCAAGAAACCCTACGGTCTTGTTCTGATCGTAGGGCCGACGGGATCGGGCAAAACGACCACAGCCCATGCCGCGCTGCAGATCCTCAACAAGCCCAATGTCAAGATCTGGACGGCAGAAGATCCCGTGGAGATCACACAGAAGGGGCTTCGGCAGGTTCAGATCCACCACAAGATCGGTTTGAACTTCGGCAACGCCATGCGGTCTTTCCTGCGCTCCGACCCCGACATCATCCTGGTCGGCGAGATGCGCGACTACGAAACGGCCAAGATGGGAATCGAAGCCTCGACGACGGGGCATCTCGTCATGAGTACGCTGCACACCAATAACGCCCCCGAGACGATCGTCCGACTCCTGGACATGGGGATCGATCCCATTGCCTTTGCGGACTCGCTGTTGTGCATCCTGGCCCAGCGACTCGTGCGCAGGCTCTGCCCCCGCTGCAAGAAGGCCTATCATCCCTCCCGGGAGGAATATGACGACATCGTCCGCAGCTTTGATGAGAAGCTCTTTTCCCGTCTCGGCGTCGCCTACGACGATCGTTTCACCCTTTACAAACCCTGCGGTTGCGAGGCGTGCAACGATACCGGATACCGGGGAATGTCGGGGCTCTATGAACTCCTGACCGCAACGGACGAGATCAAGCACATGATCATCAGCCGCAAACCGATGCTGGCCCTCCGCCGAATCTCCATGTCCCAGGGCATGAAGACGCTTCTCCAGGACGGCGTCGTCAAGGTTCTTCGGGGCGAGACAGACCTGCCGGAGGTCTTAAGCGTCTGCATGCGGTAAAGGTGGACATTGGTGCAACTAAATTTCAGAAATCATGATCAAAATGTGGTAGTGAGATGTCAACGATACTCTGTCATTTCGAAGGAGTCTTCACGACTGAGAAATCTTAGATTTCTCCCTGCCGTCGAAATGACATTTCTTGATTGACGAGACAGTAGCGAATGCGGTCAGGTCAAAACTTGATCAGAAGGATGAAAACATGACTGGCATTTTTGAGGTTTACATCGAGACCCATTTCTCTGCCGCCCATGCGCTGAGGGGCTATCCCGGCGACTGCGCGCGGCTTCACGGACACAACTGGATCATTCAGGTTTATGTCCGCTGTCGCGAACTGGACGCAATCGGTATCGGCATCGACTTCCGCATCATCAAGGAAAATGTCAGGGATGTCCTGCAGGGACTGGATCATTTCAACATCAATGAACTCCCCGCTTTTCAGACCGTCAATCCGACCTCCGAGAACATTGCGCAATACCTCTATCGGGAACTGGGCAAACGCATCAATTCCAATATTGTAAGCGTCTCGAAGGTCAAGGTCTCGGAAACGCCGAACGCCGGCGCCTTCTACTGGGAGGAATAATTGCCGCTGAAGGTAAACGAAATATTCTTCAGCATCCAGGGAGAATCATCCTACGCGGGTCGTCCCTGCGCCTTTATCCGGTTGACCGGCTGCAACCTGCGCTGCATCTATTGCGACACGCAGTATGCCTATGAAGAAGGAACCTTGCTTGAAATTCCGGAAATTGTGCGGCAGGTTTCCCTGTTCAATTGCCGCCTCGTGGAAATAACGGGCGGCGAACCGTTGCTCCAGGAGCAGACCCCGGAGCTCATCAGAATGCTGCTGGATCAGGATTTTACCGTCCTGCTGGAAACAAACGGCTCTCAGGATATCGGCGTCGTTGATGAACGCTGCATCCGGATTTTGGACATCAAATGTCCGTCGAGCGGGGAGTCGGAAAAGAATCGACTGGAAAATCTGGATGCACTGACACCCAACGACGAGCTCAAATTCGTGATCGGAAGCAGGCAGGACTACGACTACGCGAAGTTTATTCTCTCGACCTTTCTGCCCGAGCGAAGCCATCTGAAGCCTCCGCTGCTTTCGCCTGTTTTTGGCCAAGTCGACACACAGGCACTCGCACAATGGATATTACAGGATCGTCTGGACGTCCGGTTGCAGCTCCAGCTGCACAAACTGATCTGGGATCCGGAGCGCAGGGGCGTATGAAAAAGGTGAGCATGTCAGACAAAAAAGCCATTGTTCTGTCCAGCGGCGGCATCGATTCGACGACGGCCATGGCAATCGCCAGGGCGGAAGGTTATGCTCTTTACAGCCTGACATGCAACTACGGACAGCGGCATGCGTCCGAGCTGGAAGCGGCAGGAAGGGTGGCGGATTACTTTGCGGTTGAGAAGCATCTGGTGATCGATATGGATCTGCGGGCAATCGGAGGATCGGCGCT
>CAYXQK010000303.1:0-2878 GCA_964467445.1 uncultured Syntrophaceae bacterium | reverse complement strand
GACATCGTCATCGGCCAGGGGCCGGCCGCCCGGAGCCACAAGCTCATGCTCAAGAAGTTCACCCTGGTCGGAGCGACGACCCGGGCGGGACGAATCACCGCCCCGCTTCGCGGCCGGTTCGGGATCATCCACCGCCTGGATTATTACAAAGACGCCGACATTAAAAAGATCCTGATACGGGCGGCCGAGCTGCTCAAAGTTAAAATCGACGACAAGGGCGCCGAGCAGATCGCCAAGCGCTCCCGGGGGACGCCGCGCGTCGCCAACCGGCTGCTGCGGCGGGTTCGGGACCACGTCGACGTCAAGGGCAAGGGCATCATCACCGGGCCCGCGGCCGACGAGGCCCTCGACCTGATGGAAGTCGATTCCCTGGGCCTGGATGACGTCGACCGGAAGATCCTCCACACGATCATCGCAAATTTCGGCGGCGGCCCGGTCGGCATCTCGACCATCGCCGCGGCCATCGACGAGGAGAAGGATACGATCGAGTCTATTTACGAACCGTTTCTCATGCGCATCGGGTTTCTCGAACGGACGATCCGCGGCCGCAAGCTGACCCGCAAAGCCTACGACCATCTCGGACTCCCTCAAGCCGGCCACGGCCGGACGGGCGGAAGCCAGACGAAGCTCTTCCGGGACTGAAGGCGGCGCTCTCTCCGCATGCACTCCTAAACTTCATGCTGGTCAAAGACTTCGATTTCCCCCTGCCGCCCGAGCTGATCGCTCAGAAACCGCTCGAGCGGCGGGACGATTCCCGGATGATGATCGTCCGGCGGAAGGAAGGGTCGTTCGAGCACGCCCTGTTTAAAGATTTACCGGAGTGCCTCGGCGGACAAGAAGAAACCGAGCGGGCGGATCTCCTGGTCCTGAACGACACGAAAGTCATCCCGGCAAAAATCTGGGGGCGACGGGGCGGCGCGCTCGTCGAATTCCTCCTTTTCAATCAGCGCGAGCCGGGGTCGTGGGAAGTGTTATGCCGCCCGGCCCGGAAGATCCGGACCGGGGACCGGGTGGATTTCCCCGCGGCCTTGAGGGCCGAAGTCATCGCTTCGGGGGACAACGGGCATCGCATTCTCCGTTTCAACGTTCCGGACGTCCTGGGACATCTCAAAGAGATCGGACACGCCCCGCTCCCGCCTTATATCAAGCGGCCGAGAAACGACGAGGCGAGCCGGGCGGAGGACCTGGCCCGTTATCAGACGCTCTTTGCCGAAAACGACGGGGCGATTGCCGCTCCGACGGCCGGGCTTCATTTCACTCCGGAAGTGCTTGAGCGGCTGGGCGGGCGGGGAATCGAAACCGCCCGGGTGACCCTCCACGTCGGGCTGGCCACATTCCAACCAATGCGGGCCGAGCGGATCGAAGACCACCGGATGCTCGAGGAATCGTACACGATCTCGGAAAAGACCGCCGCGGCGATCGAAAGGGCGAAGGCGGAAGGGCGGCCGGTCACGGCCGTCGGGACGACCGTCGTCCGGACCCTCGAGAGCGCGGCTCGAGCCGAGAGTTCGGCCGGGGCGGTCGCGCCCGGGACGCGCGGGACGTCGATCTTCATCTATCCGGGATTCGAATTTAAAGTCGTCGATCGGTTGCTGACGAATTTTCACCTGCCTCAATCGACCCTGGTGATGCTCGTTTCGGCCTTCGCCGGACGGGAGCTGATCATGGCCGCTTATGCCGAGGCGATCAAGGAAAAATACCGGTTTTTCTCCTACGGCGACTGCATGCTGATTTTGTGAATACCAGGAGGTTCCGATGACCAAGAAATTATTTTCTCTCATCGTTCTCGGGTTTGGGATCGTGGCGCTGGGGATGGCCCAGGAACAGGCCAAGCCCCCGGTCAAGCCGGTCAACATCGCCGGCGTCTGGGAAGTGACGATGCCGGGCCCCCAGGGCGAAATGACCCAGACAGTCACTTTCACCCAGGACAACGCCGTCCTCAAGGTGAAGATGGAAAGTCCGATGGGCGAGGCCCAGGGCGAAGGCACGGTCGAGGGCAACGAAGCCAAATGGTCGATCTCGATCAGCACGCCCAACGGCGATTTCACGATCGGCTTCAAAGCGAAAATCGACGGCGATAAGATGACCGGCGAAATGGACATGGGCGAGATGGGCCCGATGGCCTTCACGGGTCAGAGAAAGAAGTAAGCCGCGTTTCGGAAAGCGACGATCTTGGCGGCGGACGGACCGCCGGCAAGGGAGCGGAGATTCATATGAACGCCTTCGATTTTTATCTTCCGACGAAAATCCTTTTCGGACGGGGCCGGGTGGCCGAGCTGGGAGCGAACATCCCGGCGGAAGCCGATAAGGTCTTTATCGTCACGGACGGGACGATCGCCCGGAAAACATCCATCCTCGAGCGGGTCGTCAACGCCCTCAAGGTGAAGGAAATCGAAGTCTTCGACCGGGTCGAGGAAAACCCCTCGATCGGAACGGTCGAGGACGCAGGGCGTGAGGCTTGGGAATTCGGAGCCCGGCTCGTGATCGGGCTGGGCGGCGGCTCGCCGATGGACGCGGCCAAGGGCGTGGCGGTTCTGGCGGCCAATCCGGGGCCGCTGAAATCCTATCTCGAGGGCAAGCCGCTGGAGCACCCGCCGTTGCCGGTCATCGCCGTCCCGACGACATCGGGAACGGGAAGCGAAGCGACGCCGTTCGCGATATTCACCGACAAGGCCGCCGAGCAGAAGGTCGGCTACGGGCATCCGGGGATTTTCCCGGTCCTGGCCTTGGTCGATCCGGAATTGACCTACACGATGCCCGGCCCGGTCGTCGTCGACACCGGCCTGGACGTTTTGGCCCATGCAGCCGAGGCGTACCTTTCGACAATCTCCTTTCCTCTTAACGACGCCCTGGCCTTGGAGGCGATCGAAACGGCCGT
>CAYXQK010000302.1:0-10168 GCA_964467445.1 uncultured Syntrophaceae bacterium | reverse complement strand
ACTTTCCGTCCACCATAGATTTTTATCAATCCCGTTGCCGCCAGTTTTGCCATTCTTTCCGTATATCCATCCCCACGGACAGACCAGACGCCTCCCGTTATTTCAATCTTGCCCTGAGCGCTTTAATGTCCACGCATATTGTCGTTCCGATGAACCCTGCGACGAAGACCTCCCGTGAAAAAAACCTTTCGCCGCTGCCTCGAAAAACACAACGGGTGTTATCGGGCCTTCCCTGCCCCCAAACGGGTTCATTTCTTGTTTCCCTCTTTTTTTTCATCCGGATAAATGGTGGCCGTTACCCTTTTGCTCTCGCTTGCCTCGACAATGCCCCGATCTTCATCAAGAAAAACAATGATTTTACCACCCCTGATGATGTTTTTTCCTTCGCGCATAACCGCATTGCCTGTCATCACAATTTTCTGCAAATCGTAATAAAAAATGGCATGATCGCCGGTAACAATACGATTGGTCTCGGTAATGGTCACCTGCCCCTGGGCCTCCAGTCTTTCGATGTCGCCGACAGCCCCCATACCCTGGATGTCTTTTTTCTCCGTACCGCCGGGACGATCCTTGTAGTAAATAAGCAGTCGATCAGACTTGATCGTCCTGTCCCCCTGCGTGGCGACGGCATTGCCCGAGAAAATGACCTCCTTCTTTTCCTGATAAGCATCGAGCCGGTCCGACTGAATATGAATCGGCTGGCCTTTATCCATTTTCAAGTTTTTTTTCTGAGCCTGGGCAGAAACAGAGACAGGAAAAAGAAAGAGGGAAACGACCATCAGCATAAACAGGCGCGTCCCGAACCCGTGGCGATGATAAATGTTTTGAGAGCTCCTGTCTTTTCTCATTTTCCCTGAATTTCACCTTTCACCTTGGACTGCAGCGATAAATGACCCTGTTTCAGATTCAAGGTCATCCCGGTCCCCCTGATCTGCATCTGGTCACCCCACATGGTCACGGCTCCATCCGTATGGACCGTGCTGTCCGCGTTGGTGTAATGTAACCTGTCTGTGCGGAAACGGTCCCCGCGATCCGAAAGAATCTCTACATTTCCGGATATTTCAATATTCTTCGTGTCGGTCTGCAGCTTTGCCTGCTCACCCGTCATCAGGAAGGTTTTCCCCTCGCTGGTCACCAGTTTGACCCGTACCGTGTCAAAAAAAGCCAGATTTTCTTTTTTGGCATACCTGGCCGTATCGGCCCTGATTTCCCACTTCTCCCCGGAGTGGCCGACATCGGTAAAAATCACATTTCTGACCTGTAAATCCACGTTATCCGCCATGACTTTCAGCAAGGTCTCCGGGGATGCCTTATAAAAGTTTATGGCCAGAAGCGCAATCGCAGCCAGGATCACCAGAAGCGTAAATCCGAGAATAATCCCGTTTTTCCTGTTAAGTTTCATCCATGAATTATTCATACGCCGTGATCCGGCGGTCCCTCTGTGTTGATTGAATATCGGCCCTGTGTGATTTTATATCATCCGCAACTCCGGATGTAAAGACGAAACGCATCAATCCCCGGTGGGCATAGATCCGTCCATCTGGTATGTCCTGGCCACATCCTGCCAGTGGTCCTGCGCCTTGAGGATGATTTCGCAGACTTCCCGGACGGCCCCGCGCCCCCCCCTCTTTTTTGTAACGTAGTGGGCGATTTTCTTTGTGTCCGCGGCAGCATCCCGGACGGCCACGGAAAATCCGACCCGTTGCATGATGGGAATATCAACAATATCATCGCCCACATAGGCGGCCTGCTCCGGACGCAGATCCATCTTTCGGAGGATCTCCTCAAGTACCTCTGCTTTGTTCCAGATACCCTGATAGACTTCCTGAATACCAAGATCCTTTGCCCGGTGCTCAACGACGGATGACCGGCGACCGGTCACCAGGGCAACGTTAATCCCATAACGCATCAGCACTTTTAAACCATGTCCGTCTCTCACATCAAAGTGCTTGCTTTCAAAGCCCTGGTCATCCATGATAATTCTCCCGTCCGTCAGAACGCCGTCTACATCCAGCAGGAGTAACCTGACGTCCCTGATCTTACCCAAAAGCGTTTCGTCTTGCCATAAATCCATAAAGCGTCCTTCCTGCATGCGCGGCGAAACCATTTTTCAAAGGTCTCAACCTCTTCATTCTTTCAGATTTTTTTTACGAGGGCGTCGATCTCCATCAAGACCTGCAGCATATCGTTCAGATTATTCAGATCAAGGGAATTGGGACCGTCGCAGAGTGCGGCGTCAGGATCGGGATGGACTTCCATAAACAGGCCGTCAATCCCGACGGCGACGGCCGCTCTGGCCAGGTAAGCCACCATTTCCCGCTGTCCCCCGGAGGCCGTCCCCTGGCCTCCGGGAAGTTGTACACTATGGGTCGCATCGAAGATGACCGGATAGCCCATCTCGCGCATGGCGGGGATGGATCGATAATCGGCCACCAGATTATTGTAACCGAAACACGTTCCTCTTTCGGTCATCATAATGTTCTCATTGTTCGCGGACCGGACCTTCTCAATGATATTCCGGACGTCCCCTGGCGCCAGAAACTGTCCTTTTTTGATATTGATGATGCGGGCAAAGCGCGCCACCTCTATCACAAAATCGGTCTGCCGGCATAAAAATGCCGGCACCTGCAGAATATCAGCCACTTCAGAGGCCGGTTTGATTTCCTCGAAACGATGGACATCCGTTAATATTGGAACAGATAATTTCTTCCTGATCTTTTTCAGGATCCGCAATCCCTCATTCAGTCCCGGGCCGCGATAACTGTATACCGAAGATCGGTTCGCCTTGTCATAAGAGGCCTTAAAGATCAGGGGAATCTGCAGCCGGTCCGTCAATTTTTTTAATTCAACAGCAATCTCCATCGTTTTCTGTTCTTCCTCGATCACACAGGGGCCGGCAATCAGGACAAAGGGCGCCCCGCCGCCAATGATTATGCGATCCAGTTGAATTTGTTTCATCGTGCATGCCTCCTGTTCATCCCTGGTTCTGCTGCTTAAGCATTCTGATCCTTATTTCCCGGTACTTCCCCGCCGCCTTCTTTGCATCAGGATTTAATTCATAGGCCGTTTTAAATGCATTGAGCGCCTCTGCGAGCATCCCTTTCTTCTCATAGGCCATGCCCAGATTGACATGGACGACATCATCCTCGGCATCATACTTCAAGGATAGCTTATAGAATTCGATCGCTTTGTCCACATCCCCCTTCAGGCTATAAACATAGCCAAGATTTGCATGAACAGATGCCTTTTTCGGATCCAGCGAGAGCAGCCGCCGGTAGGCCGACACGGCCTTGTCATAGAGCTTTTCCTGCAGGTAATATTCAGAAAGGATGTTGAGAACATCCCGACTCGGATGCCGGACTGCATATTGTTCATAAAACCTCATGGCCTCGCGCGTTTTGCCCAGTTTTTCATAGGTATAGGCCAGATTATAAACGACCTGTGGATCACGGTTCCCGTGCCTGATCGCCTTCTCATAGCTTGCTGCAGCAGCGACGTATTTCTTCAACTCCCCGTAGGCAAAGCCCATGTTGGCGTATACCACTGATTTATTTTTTGATTTCTGGACGATCCGTTCGTACAGCTTGGCGGCCTGGGCATATTGTTTTGCCCTGTATTCATAGTTTGCCGCTTTTTCTACAACCTCCGGATCATCGGGTTTCAAGAGAAGAATTTTACGGTAGGTTTGTGCCGCCTCAGGGTCGCGTTTTCCCTTTTCATAGGCCGCCGCCAGGTTAAAATAAACGGCCGGATCTTTCAAACCCAGGGCAACCGCTTTTTTGTAATTTTCGATTTCCTCATTCAGCAAACCTTTGTTCCCCAGGGCAAGACCCAGGTTCGCATAAACCGCGGCGTTACGGGGTTCCCGCTTCAGAACTTCCCGATACCATTTGATCGCATCATCATGCTGTCCGGCCTTCACCAAAGCATCCGCCAATGCAATCATCCCGTAGACCGCATGGGGAACTTTGGCCAGGAAAGCCTGATACTGATGGATGGCATCACTGATCTTCCGGTTTTTTTCGTAGGCCTCTCCCAGCCGGTAGTAAAGCACCGCGCTTGCAGGGTTCAACCTCAAGGATTCCCGGTAACTCAATACGGCACGATCCCATTGGTTCAGTTGGCCATAGGCAAAGGCGATATTGGCAAAGGCGCCCGCATCCTGCGGATTGATCTTGACCAGTTGCTGCCCCACTCTGATCACCTGGGGATAATCCTTTTTTGCAAGATAACATTTGACCAGTTCGGACATCACGCCGGCATCGCCGGGTTTGGCCTCGAGAATTTGCCGATACTGGGCAACCGCCTCATCGAACCGGCCCTGCTGGAAGTAAACCGCCGCTAACATCCTGCGAACATTGGGATCTTGTGGATTCGCCGTCAGGGCTTTCCGCAGATACTCAACCTGTTGGCCCTGATTTTCTGAATTTTTCGCGTGCCTCAACCAGTCCTGCGGTGTAATGGAAATCTGGATGGGAACTCTGGCGATAACCGCGTCACGGTAGAGAATGTTGATGCCGAAATCATTAACCCCGCCGGCCTGGTCCGGCGCCTTGGCGCTCATGATCCATTGATCGACCAGTTCAACCCCCTTGAGTATCCGGCGATAATCATTTCTGTCTCCCAATCCTTCCACATCCACCGTCATCGACTTGCCGAAGAGATCATCGGAAACGATGCCTTTAATCACAAACTCATCCCGGTACGACACCGTCAAGGCATCGCGAGTGGTCAGCCGTTCATCCTTGCCGTTTTTTTCCACGTCAAGGTAATAAAAATGCGGCGCCTGACGGAGGACGAGGTGAGCGACTGTGTTTTTAAATCGCACCAGATCCTCTCGCCCCATCTTTCCCCAGGGCAAAAAAACGATGGCCCCGCCGATGAATACGGCAATAATCAGGAGCAGGATGATCCGTCGCAGCCACCTGGTTTTTTCCACGGCACTCATTCTCTTTTTATTGATCTTCCTGCCGGATTCGTATTCCATGAATTAAACACTCGTAAAAATGCTGTCAAAGCCCCGTATTTTGGACGATTTCACCCTCCCGGCTCCACAAAATCTCCTTCAGCCGCGGGGATGATATTTCCGGTGGACATCCTTCAGCCGTTCCCGTGTGATATGTGTATAGGTTTGCGTGGTGGAAATATCCGCATGACCGAGCATGATCTGTACGGACCGGAGATCCGCCCCTCCTTCAATGAGGTGCGTGGCAAAAGAATGACGAAAAGTATGGGGATGAACCTTCTTTTTCAACCCTGCCCGCTCAGCGTACTTCTTTACCACTTTCCAGAATCCCTGGCGGGTAAATCCATCGCCGGATTTATTAAGAAAAACGATGTCGTTCTGTTTTTGCTTCAAATAACCTGCCCTCGTGCCTTCGACATACTGGTACAGGCAGTCATAGGCACAGCGGCCGAGGGGGACAATTCTTTCCTTTCCCCCCTTCCCCATGACCAGCAGATATCCGACCTGCCAGTTGATTGCGTTCATGGTCAGGCCAATCAGCTCGGAAACACGAATGCCGGAAGCATACAGCAGTTCCAGCATTGCCTTGTCTCTGAGCGCTGCCGCACCGATCAAATCCGGTTGCGCCAGCAGCCGGTTCATCTCCTCGCGGGACAGGGTATCGGGCAGATTCATCCAACCCTTTGCCATTTCGATATTTGCCAGCGGATTCCGGTCCACCCGTCCCTCCCGGATCAAAAACTTATAGAAGCCCCTGAGGGCCGCAAGCTTTCTGTTGACCGATTTGGAGCAGAGTCCCCTTTCCCTCTGTTCGGCAAGATGAGAAAGGACGTTTTCCGCTGTAACATCCCGGATCCGGGAACAATCTCCTGCACGGACATGAGTGATGAAACCACCCAGATCACGGCTATAGGCCTCAATGGTATGGGGCGAACATCCCTTTTCAATCAGGAGATAATTCATATATTCGTCAATCAAATCATGCATGGACAATCCCTGTTCACGGATCATTGGTTTATTTCTAACGTAAATATCGCCGGGACGCAAAGTTTTTTTCTGCCGATGCCTTAAAACCATTTGGCTTTAGAGGCCACGGGTGCCCTTCTTAATCAATCCTGCGGGACTGGCTTTTCATGGTCGCACCCGTCCTATCTGGCGGATAAAGTGTTTGACATGGCTCCCTGTTTGTGATAAACGGCCCTGCGACAATCACAGACAAATAATCAGCTTTTTTCAAATTATTTTCGCCGGGTAGAAGCGGACTCCGGAGGCGGTTTTGAGAAGGGTGGATCTGCAATAAGCCGTTAATAAAAATTTCCAAGAGGAGATCAACGTGACCCTGAAGGAAGTAGTAGAAATACTGAATGCCGATATTCTGGTCGGGCAGGATCAGCTGGGAATGGAAATAAAAACCGCCTTCGGCGCTGATTTGATGAGTGATGTCCTGGCGTTCGCCAAATCAGGCAGCCTTTTACTGACCGGCCTGACCAATACCCAGGTCATCCGGACGGCTGACATCCTTGACATTGCCGCCATCATCATGGTTCGGGGAAAGAAACCGGCGCCGGAAACCATTCGACTGGCAGAGGATCTTAACATTCCCATTCTCTCCACAAAATTAATTCTCTTTGAAACGGCCGGCCGTTTATATGAAAAAGGCATCCGGGGTTGTATAGAAAGGGTTGATAATAATTTTGCACGTCCATGAGAAGCCGATTTTTGAAAGCAGCTACACCGTCCAGGGCGGTAATTTCGACGAAGCAGGAAAGGTCGCCAGTCAGATCAAGGTCATTTTGAAGAAACTGGGGCTTCATGCGGATGTGGTCCGAAAAGCCGCCCTGGTTGCTTATGAGTCTGAAATCAATATCGTTTCCTACGCCCGGAAAGGAACAATAAATATTTCCATAACCTCCGAACGGGTAAAAATTGAAACCATTGACGAAGGTCAGGGTATCCCGGACATCGATCTGGCCATGCAGGAAGGATATTCTACCTCCACCGCAAAAATAAGGGAAATGGGATTCGGCGCCGGAATGGGCCTGTGTAACATCAAGAAATTTTCAGATCAGTTCCAGATTACCTCAGAGACCGGCAAGGGGACACACCTGAAAATGATCATCCATATCGGGAATGGCGCTTAACCCCTCGGGGGGTGGAAAGGACAACCGGCGGCAGTGAACCTTGAAAAAATCGTAAGAGAGCTTGATTTGAAGGTATTTTCCGGGTTTGATAAACTGGAGGCGGAGGTGCTCGATGGTTACACGGGCGATCTGCTCAGCGATGTGATGGCCAACAGCAAGGAGGGCGACGTCTGGATGACCCGTCAGGTCCATCAGAATATCATTGCAGTCGCCAGCCTGAAAGATCATGCCGGCATCATTCTCGTGCAGGGGGCTGAACCGGCGAAAGATACCCTGGAAAAAGCCTTGAAAGAGAATATCCCCGTGATGGGTACGGACCTGTCGGGTTTCGAGATCGCCGGGAAAATATACAACATTCTCAAGGAGAAAAAGGACGCTGCCGTCACTCCCCCCTGAAAGACCATGGGAATCATGGTCTTTTTTTTAAATTTTCAGGAACATTGTCATGCTCAGGGCGTTTCGCTGTGATCTTCACATCCATACCTGCCTTTCGCCCTGTGCTGACTTGGGTATGTATCCCAGAGCGCTCATTGAAAAATCGATAACCGAAAAACTCGATGTGATTGCCGTCTGCGATCACAATGCGTCGGAAAATGTGGAGTATGTCCTCACCCTGGCAAAGGGAAGGCCGATTACCGTCCTGCCGGGGATGGAAGTATCCAGCCTTGAAGAAGTCCACGCACTGGCCCTGTTTGATGACCTGCGTGACCTGATCAAGCTTCAGGCCATCGTTTACGAACACCTGCCCGGCAAAAATCGGGAGGACATTTTCGGACCTCAGGTAATCGTTAACGAGCGGGACGAGGTGGAAAGCATGAATGAGCGGTTGCTCATTGGCGCCACAGACGTGCCTCTTCGTGATCTCATCAATGATATCCATTCCTTGGGTGGTCTTGCCATTGCATCTCATATCGACCGGCCCAGCTACAGCGTCCTGAGTCAGTTGGGATTTATTGATCCGGAAACCCCCTTTGACGCCCTTGAAATATCTGCCGCAACGGGAATGAAACAGGCACGACGGCAATATCCGGAACTTTCCGCCTACGCCTTTATAAAATCCTCGGATGCCCATGTTATCAGAGACATCGGCCGGAGATTCAGCACCATGATCCTGCAGGCGGCAAACATCCACGAACTGAAACTGGCCTTCGAAAAGCGGGATGGACGCTATATCGAAGAGGACGATTGATGCTCGAGCTGTCCCTGCATATCTTGGATATCGCTGAAAACGCGGTGCGTGCGCGGGCCCGAACCGTATGCATCAACGTGATGGAAGACCTTCAATCAGATCGTCTGACGCTGGAAATCCGGGACGATGGAAAAGGGATGACCGAAGACGAGCTCCGGCGGGTGCTGGACCCGTTTTATACGACGAAGAAGGTGCGACGGGTGGGGCTTGGGCTTCCCATGCTCGCGCAGGCTGCTCAAAATGCCGGAGGAGGGTTTGCGATTGAATCAAAACCCTCAGAAGGAACCGCTGTGAGGGTTGCCTTCCAGCTCAGTCATATCGATCGACAGCCCCTGGGGGATTTGCAGGGGACGCTGGTGACGCTGATCATGGGAAATCCGGATATTCGTTTTATCTACCGCCACCAGCGGGGACGAGATGCCTATGTCCTTGATACCGAACAAATCAAAGCAGAAATCGAAGATGTCCCGATCAATCATGTTGAGGTTCTGAAGTTTATCAGACAGGACATCGCAGACGGATTGAAGGAAATAAACGCTCAGGCGTGAACAACACAAATGCTGCGAAGGAGGCGTCGATGAAATTGGAAGAGGGTGACCTGTTAAAAGATTTTACCCCTGAACAAATTGCACAGCTCGATGAAATTATCGGCAGACATAAAGGAAAACCGGGTGGATTGATTCCTGTCCTTGAAGAGGCCCAGGTTGCGCTCGAGTATTTGCCTATCGGGATACAGAAGAGAATCGCCAAAGGGCTCAATCTGCCGCTGAGCCGGGTTTATGGTGTCGTGACGTTCTACTCATTTTTCACCATGACCCCCCGGGGAAAGCACACCGTGCGCGTCTGCCTTGGAACGGCCTGCTACGTCCGGGGCGGCAAGGCCATCGCGGAGAAGCTGGAAAAGGAATTCGGCGTCAAAGAGGGTGAAACGACGCCCGATAGAATGTTCACCTATGAAGCGATCCGATGCCTGGGGGCCTGCGGTTTGGGTCCTGTTGTCGTCATTGATGAGGATGTACACGGCCGGATCAAGCCAGGCAAGATCAGGGAAATACTCAGTCAATACAACTAATATTCTTAAGAGGAAGGGATCATGGCAAAGCTGAAAATCGAAGATTTGAAAAAAATCAAGGAAAAGGTTCACGCGGAAACCGCCCTGCGCGAAGGCGACCGCCGGGCAAAAATCACGGTGCACATGGGTACCTGCGGGATCGCTTCCGGGGCACGCGACGTCATGGACAGCCTGCTGCGCGCCATCGAGGAGGCCAATGTGTCGGATGTGGCCGTGACGACCTCCGGATGCATGGGGCTCTGCAGCCGGGAACCACTCGTGACGGTCGAAATCATCAGCCAGGAACCGATCAAGTACGAGTATGTGGACGCCAATAAAATGCGTCAGATCTTCAAAAGACATGTCCTGGAAGGCGAGATCCAGGTCCCCTTCGTCCTTGCCCGGGGCGCCGAAATCACAAAATAGCGGGCTGTGAAATGCGTCGCGGGCTCTGGCCGGCGGCTGCCAACACCTGTTAAGGAGGATTGAATCCCAATGAAAATGTTTCGTTCGCACCTGTTGCTCTGTAGCGGAACGGGCTGTCATGCTTCAGGCAGCCTGAACGTTAAAAAAGCCCTGGTTGCAGAGCTGTTGAAAAGAGGTCTTTCCGAAGAAATCAAGCTCGTCGAAACCGGCTGCAACGGTTTCTGTGCCATGGGTCCCATCATGGTGGTCTATCCCGAAGGCGTCATCTATATGTCTATCAAAACGGATGATATCGCCGAACTTGTGGAAGAGCACCTTGTCAAGGGAAGGGTCCTGCAGCGCCTGCTCTATCGTGAGCCCACGACGGAAGCCGTCATTCCCACCATGCAGGAGAT
>CAYXQK010000301.1:0-3409 GCA_964467445.1 uncultured Syntrophaceae bacterium | reverse complement strand
GTGTAGCTTTCCACCTGCCGGGCCTGATAGGTCAGTTCCGCCACTCCGATGGTCATGGCCAGCGAGGAGTTCTTCGTCAGGTTGAGAAACTGATTGATGAGCGGGGGAATGGTCAGCCGCACCGCCTGGGGCAAAATGATGTGGTACATGGATCCCAGGTAGGAAAAACCGGAGCTACGGGAAGCCTCCATCTGCTCCTTGGGAATCGAGCGGACCCCGGAGCGGATATCCTCGGCGATGAAGGCCGAGGTATAAACGGTCAGTGCGATGACGGCTGCCGCAAATTCAAAATTCAGCGTGTTCATCCACTCGTTGACCGCCGCCGGCAGGATCTTGTACGAGCCGAAGTACCAGAAGAAGATCTGCACCAGAAGCGGCGTGTTCCGGAAGAATTCCAGGTAACCGTGGGCGAACCAGCGGACGGGCCGAACGCTGCTCATCCGCATGACGGCGATCAGCAATCCCAAAATAAAAGAAAGGGCAACCGAAACCACGGACAGCTGCAGCGTGACTTTAATCCCCGATACGATCCATTCGAAGTACTGTCCGGAAGTGATGATTGCCCAGTCAAATTGATAATTTAACACAGGCGGCGAACCCTCCTAAACCTTATTTGTCCGCCACGATCTTGAAAGTGCCGCGATCCATCTGAAAGGCGATCCCGTTGGGACCGAACCACTTGTCGAAGATCTTCCTGGCTTCGCCGGATTTTTCCATCTCCAGCAGCGTCGCGTTGACAAATTTCACGAGATTTGTGTCGCCCTTGCGCATACCGAGCCCGTAGGGTTCATCGGAAATGCGGATATCTGGAATTTCATATTTGTCCTTGTCCGGGGCCTTTGACAGAATATTGGCCAGAATCGATTCATCCGTGGTGATGGCAAAAACCTTCCCCTGCTGGAGCGCCAGGAAGGACGGCGCGTGCTCATCAAAGGCCTGTATCGTTGATGTCGGCAGGGCCTTCTTGGCATTCTGCTCCGAGGTGGTACCCTTGGCCGTGCAGATCTTCTTGCCTTCGAGGTCGGCCAGCGTCCTGACGGTTCCCTTCCGGGTGATGAACTTCTGACCCGTGAGGAAGTAGGTGTAACTGAAATCTACCTGTTTGGCCCTCTCCGCGGTCTTGGTCATGGTCGCCGCGACGAGATCAACGTTGCCGGCGAGGAGTTGGGGAATGCGTGTCGCCCCGGTTAACGGTTTAAACTCGGCCTTGACGCCCAGTTTCTTGGCAATGGCATTACAGAAATCAACATCATAACCAATGAGCCCCCTTGTTTTTTCATCAATATACCCAAATCCATGGATGGAGTCTCTGACACCGAAGACCATCACACCCTTTGCCTTGACAGCGGCAAGGGTATCCGCCAGGGCCGTCCCGCCCAAACCTGCTATCAGTACCAGCGCTAACAACACAATACCAAGTTTCTTCATGTCCCTACCTCCTTCTTTCAAAGTTTAATGCATCGGTGATAGAATTTCCTTCAGGAAGAGCTGCGTCCGTTCATGTTTGGGACTCCTGAAGAACTCTTCAGGCGGCGCCTCTTCCAGAATAACGCCAAAATCAATAAAAGCGACCCGGTCGGCCACCTCCCGGGCGAATCCCATTTCATGCGTCACCACGATCAGGGTCATCCCGGTGTGCGCCAGCCCCTGCATGACCTGCAACACCTCCCCGATCATCTCCGGGTCCAGCGCGGACGTCGGTTCATCAAAGAGCATGATCTTGGGCTTCATCGCGAGTCCCCGGGCAATGGCCACCCGTTGCTGCTGTCCGCCGGAGAGCTGCGCCGGGTAAGCATCCCGCTTTTCCGTCAGGCCGACGCGTTCCAGCAGGGCCATCGCCTGTTCCTCCGCTTCTTTTTTCGGGATTTTTCGAATTTTGATCGGTGCGAGGGTGATGTTTTTGAGGACGCTCAAGTGAGGGTAAAGATTGAACTGCTGAAAAACAAACCCGATTTCGGCCCGAAGCCGGTTAATATCCGTCCTGTGATCGGAAATGTCCTGCCCGTCGACGAGCAACTTTCCCTTTTCAATGGGCTCCAGCTTATTGATGGCACGAATCAGCGTCGACTTGCCGGAACCGGAGGGCCCGCAGACGACCACCACCTCGCCCTGTTTGACGCGAAGGTTGACATTATTGAGCACATGCAGGTCTTTAAACCATTTATGAACCCCGTGAAACTGAATCATAACCTGCCCCTGATATCGGACTGCGCATTCCTGAAATCTTTGGACGCAGGGTGACTGCGCTCAAAATTCAGGGTCAGGCGTATATAGCATTTTTAAAAAATAATCAACGAATTAATCCGTTTTTTACACCTTGAAATCTGCCGTCACTTGTAGTAGTTCTGTGGCGCCTGCGGACATTGTGCGGTCAGGCCCTGGCAGAAAGGGAATGACCCCTTGGCCAATAAAGCAGATGGAGACCAGCGATGCAAAAGATTACCTGCCCCGATTGCCTGAAGACATTCATCTGGACAGACACAATGCCCCTCAAAGGAAAATGCCCCACCATCGACTGTGAATGGACCTATGACGTTCACAGGGAACTGAAAAAGAACATTACCAAAAGAGATGACGAAGCACAGTGCATTATCCGCTGTCCCCACTGCGACCAGCCTATCGACGCAAAGGTGACCATCTGCAAGCATTGCGGCGAAGTCATCATCGGATCCCGGTTCTTCAATAAGAAATACCTCTTTATTGTCGTCGTGGCCCTGCTTGTCCTTTTGTCCCTGATCTATAAATTCTGGTAAAGATTGTTTCCCGTTAACGGCCCGGCTGGATTTTTTCAGGAGACCATATGGTAAGAACTCGCAAAAACCTTAAATCTGGGACGGCTTCGTAAAAAGCGCCAGAGGCAAGGCGCACGAATCATGAGGAATGAGGCGTACTTGTGCGTACGCCGCAATGACGAAGGATGAAGTGCAACGCAGCATATGGACTTTTTACGGAGTCGTCAATTATGAAAAAAACGCCCCTGTACGAGAGCCATCTTTCCCTGGGCGCAAAAATGATCGATTTCGGCGGCTGGCTTATGCCGGTTCAATACACCAGCGTCATCGAAGAGCACCACGCCACCCGGACCCAGGCTGGCCTTTTCGACATCTGCCATATGGGAGAAATCGCAGTCAAGGGGCCGCAGGCTTTCGCGCTGCTGCAACGGGTCGTCAGCCGGAATCTGGAGAAGCAGGCGGCCGGCCAGATGAAGCTCTGCATTCTGACCGATGAACAGGGTGGCATCATTGATGATCTGACGGTGTATCGGCTTGAAGACGATCACTACATGCTCGTGACAAACGCCGCCAGCAAGGACAAGGATCTCCGCTGGATGCAAACCCGCAAGCAAATGGAGGGGTTTTCCCGAGTCGAGATTATCGACCGGACGGAAGAACTGGGAAAACTTGACATC
>CAYXQK010000300.1:0-3344 GCA_964467445.1 uncultured Syntrophaceae bacterium | reverse complement strand
AACCAGATACAACCTGGCCTCGCTCATGGCCCGGTCTTCAGAAAGCACCTTGTTTTTGTTATAGTAACTGTGAAGCAGGGCGGCCAGATCGTTTAAATAAAACGTCAGACGGTGCGGCTCAAGGGCCCTGACGGCCCCTTCCATCACATCGGGAAAACGCGTGACGGTCTTGATCAGATCGATTTCCTCGGGAAGTTTCAGCAGATCCAGGGCCGCTTCCTGCTCAGCCTTCACGTGATCACCGCGTTCCCGCGCCATCCTGAGGATGCTGCAAATCCGCGCATGGGCGTACTGAACGTAATAAACCGGATTTTCATTCGATTGCCTCTTTGCCAGCTCCAGATCAAAATCCAGCTGACTGTCCGAACGGCGCATCATGAAGTTATAGCGGGCAGCGTCGCGCCCCACCTCGCCGACCACTTCCCGCAGGGTGACGAATTCGCCGGCGCGGGTGGACATGGCCACCGGCTTGCCATCCCGAAGCAGGCTGACCAGTTGCACCAGGACAATCTTCAGGGCGTCCGGGGAATAACCCATTGCCTGAATCCCGGCGTAAAGCCTGGAGATATAACCGTGATGATCGGCGCCCCAGACATCGATCACCTGATCAAACCCGCGTTGATACTTGTTCAGATGATAGGCAATGTCAGCCGCAAAATATGTGGGCTCGCCGCTTTGGCGCACCACCACCCGATCCTTGTCGTCTCCGAAGGCCGTTGTTTTAAACCAGAGGGTCTCTTCCTCGCGGTAAACGAACCCTTTTTCCTGCAGCTCGGCCAGGAGCCGGCCAACGCCATTGTCCCGGTAAAGGTCCCTTTCGCTGAAGTAGACATCGAATTCCACGCCGAATACCTGTAAATCCTGCTTGATGCCCTCCAGAATGGCCCCGGCGGCATAATCCGTAAACGCAGGAATGACCGCTTCCTCCCTTTTCGCCAGCCAGGCGTCGCCGTCTGCGGCAACCATCTGTGCCGCCAGTTCTTTCATATAATCGCCTCGGTAGCAGCCTTCAGGGAATTCCACGGACTGCCCCATCTGCTCCCGATAGCGGTACCAGAGGGATCGGCCGAGGTTGTGCATCTGGTTGCCGGCGTCGTTGATGTAGTATTCCCGGGAAACGGCATACCCCGCCGCCGCCATCAGATTGGCGATGACGTCCCCCACCACGGCGCCGCGGGCATGGCCGATATGCAGGGGGCCCGTCGGATTGGCGCTGACGAATTCCACCTGCACCTTCTTGCCCCGGCCAAAATCCATCCCGCCGTATCGATCCCCTTGCGCGTGCACGGCCGCCAGCCGTCTCACCCAGGCCTCTGCCCGGACAAAGAAATTCATGAAACCGGGACCGGCAATTTCAACCCGCTCCAGGATCCCCTCCGGATCCTCAATGGCCTTTGACAGGGCGGCGGCAAGCAATCGGGGATTCGTTTTCTCCCGGGAAGCCAGGATCATGGCGAGGTTCGTGGCGTAATCGCCGTGCGCCGGGTCCTTCGTCAACTCCACTTCAATGCCAGGCAAGTCGTCCGTCTTCAGCAGGTCCTGCTCGTGGCAGGCGGCCAGAGCCCGCCTGAGTATGTCGGCAATCCTGTTTTTCATCGGTTTTGCAAAGTGTTCATCATAAAAAAAGTGACAAGCGATGAACCGTTTCTCACGATCACTTGTCACAGGTAAATGCCCAAAGGTCACGCGCTATGCGTTTTGATCTTTTTTCAGCGCCTCGTCAATATCCCTGTCCTTGATGGCCAGATCCCTTGAATAATCCGGGCAGTGAACCTGGCCCGTCGCATCCGTACTCACACTGTATTTCTTCTGGCAATTGGCCCGCCAGGCACAGATGCCACAGTATTTCCGATCCGATCCCATGCTTTATACCCCTTTTTCCAATGATGTCCCTGATCGTTTATATTCAGATGAGCGCCCTGTCAAGCAATTTTCCGAAATCAGCCATCTTGCATCGGGATCTTGACCGGCAGCCGGGTCACCTTTCAGCGAACGCCCATCACGAAACAAGAATTCAGGTTATCGCCCATGAGAGCGGATGAAAAATTACGATTATTCCAGCATGATATCAAATACTTTTGTTATTTTTGTCTTGTCGCTGTCCTCGACGGCGGCCCCGAAAAGGATCTTTCCCTTTTGATCCGGCTGGATGATCCAGGTGATCTTGCCCGTCTGCTTGTCCATCGACATGCCCGGAACAATGGGGGCTTCCAGGGTGAAGGTGACACCGGCACTGTCCGGATGGAGACTGGCCAATTGGAGTTCCAGCGGGGCTCCGGCTTTTTTCGTTTTTGGCGGCGCCTTCAGATCGAGCGTGGGGGGGATACCGTGGACGGCAATGACGGGGCTTGCCACAGCAAAGCCTTCCCTGTCGCCGTCATAGGGCGTAACGGTTACGGTGATGAGGTCCATCTTTTTGAGGGACGACAGGTTGAGTGTATTTCCCCCGACGCCCTCGACAATCCGGTCGTTGACTTTCCAGACGTAGGCATAGATGATGCGACTTGGATCGGGAGCTTCCGTCAGGACCTCGGCCTTGAGGGTGTCCATTCTGGTGGGCTGGGGAGGCAGAAACCGGATGGTCCTAATCGCCGGAAGATCCTTTCTGTCGCCCCCGGAAAGCCCCGGAGAAGAAACCCCGGGCCGTTCTGAAACGACGGATGATAAGGGCGCCGGGGCCGTCGCCTTTTGAGGCGCCCCCCCGGGCGGCGTTTCCTTCGACGGAGAAACGAACATGATCAGCAGAACGAGAATAATCACTGCAACGGCGGCGCCCCCGAAGATCAGCATCCTTTTGGGTGGAATCTTCGGCTTTCCCTTTGACTGGGGAGCCGTCTTTTTCCCATTCGCCGACGCCTTCGGGCCGCTTCCCTGCTTCTTCTTCACCTCTCACCGCCCTGCCTGGATTGCCGTCACTGGATCCGCTGATCCCGCCAATAGAGCATATTCGCCCTGTTGACCGCGCCCGGGGGATTGAAATTGATACGGTTCGTGCTGGCGCCTGTACCCGCTCCTCCGCTTACCGTGACATAGAGATCCGCTGACCCTCCCGTGCCCGGTTTCAGGGATAATACCGGCGCCGACGGGATGCCCGTACCGATGTTCATGCTCTTGGCGCCGCCGGTCAGGGCGCCGCCGCCCGTGGTGAAATTAACGGCATACAGACGCGCGTCCCCTCCCTGCTCGCAGGGATCATTCCCCGAGGGCGGCGTAAAGGTGGTAAAGTAAACCACCCCCCCGAACACCGTCGGCTCGGAAAGGATCTTTTCGCCTCCACCGCTTAATTGTATGCGGTATCCGACCTTTGTCGTTGATTGAGGATCGAAAACCCCGCTGGTGATATT
>CAYXQK010000299.1:0-5054 GCA_964467445.1 uncultured Syntrophaceae bacterium | reverse complement strand
CCGGGCGCCTTCATGGACCGCAGCGTCCTTGAAGCCGATCCGCACGCCGTCCTCGAAGGCATGGTCATCGCCGCCAAGGCGATCGGCGCGCATCACGGCTATATCTACTGCCGCGCCGAATATCCCCTGGCCATTCACCGTTTGAATATCGCCATAGCACAGGCAAAAGACGCCGGATTGCTGGGAAAAGACATTCTGGGAACGGGATTCGATTTTGACCTCGAAATCTACCAGGGTGCCGGCGCCTTTGTCTGCGGCGAGGAAACGGCCCTCATGACCTCCATCGAAGGAAAACGCGGCATGCCGCGTCCCCGTCCGCCTTTCCCGGCCATTGCCGGGCTCTGGCAGAAACCGAGCGTCCTGAACAACGTGGAAACCCTGGCCAATATCGGACAGATCATCCTGAAGGGCGCCACCTGGTATGCCGGCATCGGCACGGAAAGGAGCAAAGGAACCAAGGTGTTTGCTTTGACCGGCGACGTCAATAACGTCGGCCTTGTAGAAGTCCCCATGGGCACGACGCTTGGCGCCATTGTTTTTGACATCGGCGGCGGCATTCCCAAAGGCAAGAAATTCAAGGCCGCCCAGCTCGGCGGCCCTTCGGGAGGCTGCATTCCCATCCAGCACCTCAATGCATCTGTCGATTATGAAAAAGTCGCGGAGCTTGGCGCCATCATGGGCTCCGGCGGCCTGATTGTCATGAACGAGGACAACTGCGCGGTGGATATGGCCCGCTTCTTCATGGATTTCTGCCAGGACGAATCCTGCGGCAAGTGCACCCCCTGCCGGGAAGGCACCAAACGCATGCTCGAAATCCTGACCCGAATCACCCAGGGCCAGGGCAAGGAGGGCGATCTGGGACTGCTCGAACAGATGGCGGCGATCATCAAGGATGCGGCGCTGTGCGGCCTCGGGCAGACGGCCCCGAATCCCGTACTCAGCACGCTGCGTTATTTCCGGGACGAATATGAACAACATATCCGGGAAGGCAAATGCCGGGCGGCAGTCTGCACGGCCTTGTTCAAATCGCCCTGCCAGCACACCTGCCCCATCGAAATGGATATTCCCGCCTATATCGCGCTGATCCGGGCGGAACGTTTCGAGGATGCCTACAAAGTCCTGTTGAAAACGAACCCCTTCCCTTCTGTCTGCGGCCGGGTTTGCGACCATAAATGCCAGTCCAAATGCCGCCGCGGCAAGATGGACGAACCCATTGCCATCAAATTTCTCAAACGGTTCATCACCGATCATGCGCCACGTCCGAAGATCGAGCCTGTACCGGTAACGCGGAAAGAGCAAATCGCCGTGGTCGGCGCCGGCCCGGCCGGGCTCACGGCAGCCCGCGATCTGGCTCAGCGCGGCTTCAAAGTCACGGTCTTTGAAGAGCTCTCCTCACCCGGCGGCATGCTGCGCTGGGCCATCCCTGCCTACCGTCTTCCCCGGAACATCCTGGACGGCGAAATCGACGATGTGCGCGCCCTGGGTGTGGAAATAAAGTGCAACACGCGCGTCGGCAAAGACATCTCCTTTGAAAAGGTCGGCGAGGAATTCGAGTACGTCTATCTCGCGCCGGGCGCCCACAAGAGCCAGAAGATGGGCGTCGAGGGCGAGGACCTGCCGGGCGTCTACGGCGGCGTTGAATTCCTGAGAGATTTTAACGACAACGAAGCGGCCTGGATGAAAGGCGAGAAAAAGCTGGGCGGCAGGGTCGCCGTCATCGGCGGTGGAAACTCGGCCATTGACGCCGCCCGCTGCGCTGCCCGTCTGGGCGCCGATGTCACAATCCTTTACCGGCGGCTGCGACAGGATATGCCGGCAGCCATCGAGGAAATCGAAGCGGCCGAACACGAGGGCATCAAAATAGAATACCTCGTTGCCCCCACAAAGGTAGTAGGATCCAATGGAAGAGTCACCGGAATCATGTGTGAGCGCATGAAACTGGGCGATTTTGACAAGAGCGGCAGGAAGCGGCCCGTCCCCATGAAAGGATCCGAATTCGTGCTGAGCGTCGATGCCGTCATTGCCGCCATCGGTCAGGTTTCAGATTTGTCCTTTGTGCCTAGTCAGAGCGGTGTCAGCGTCAATAAGTGGGATTGTTTCGATCTAACTTCAGGCAGCAAATCCCGGACCACCCATGCCAGATTCTACGCCGGCGGAGACGCCGTCACCGGACCCGATACCGTGATCGGCGCCATTGCCGCCGGCCATCAGGCGGCCATCGACATCGATACGGCCATCCGGGCGAAAAACGGCGAAGCGGCCTATGAGGCGCCCCCCGAAGAGAAGATCGATATCCCGTTGACCATCGATGAAGAATCGGTGGAAGCCCCCCAGACCCGGATGCCGGAACTGGACGGCAAATCACGAACCCTGAGTTTCGTGGAAGTGGAGCTGGGATTCACGCGGGAAGACGCCATCAAAGAAGCCGTGCGCTGCCTGCGCTGCGACGCTGAAGTTTAAGGAAAGGAGATGATGATGGATAAAAAAATAGCATTGACGATTGACGGGCGCGAATTAGAGGCCCATCCCGGGCAGACGATTCTGGCGGTCGCCCGTGAAAACGGGATTTTTATTCCAACCCTTTGCCATTACGCAAAAACAACGAATGTCGGGGCGTGCCGGGTTTGTATGGTAGAAGTCAAAGGCGCCCGGTCCCTGGTCGCCTCCTGTTGCATGCCGATCAGCCCGGGCATGGAGGTCAAAACAGATACAAAAACCGTCAGGGATGCCCAGCGGTTGATTGTGGAACTCCTTTGGGCATCGGGCGATCATAACTGCCTGAGCTGCGAGCAGAACGGGAGTTGCGAACTGCAGGATCTGATCTACTGGCTCAAGATCGAACAGCCCCGATTTGAGATTAAATCTCCGGGTTATGCCCTTGAACAGACTAATGCGATGATATCCCGGGACCTCAATAAATGCATTCTCTGCGGCCGCTGCGTCCGCGCCTGCAACGAAATCCAGGTCAACGAGATCCTCGATTTTTCCATGCGCGGCTCCAGAGCCAAGGTCGGTCCGGCCTTTGACCACGATTATATCCAGTCGGAATGCTATTTTTGCGGAGAATGCGCCGATGTCTGTCCCGTCGGCGCCATCACGTTCCGGCAGGCCCGTTTCGCCGGACGCCCCTGGGAAATCCGGAAAGTCCGCACCACCTGCACCTACTGCGGCGTGGGCTGTCAGATGGATCTCAACATTCATGACGGAAAAATCGTCAAGGTCACCGGTAATCGTGAATACGGCCCCCCCAACGAAGGGAGTCTCTGTGTCAAGGGACGGTTCGGTATGGACTTCGTTCACAGTACCGATCGCCTGAAGACCCCCCTGATCCGAAAAAACGGCGAATTGAAAGAAGCCTCCTGGGACGAGGCATACACCTACATCGCGGAAAAACTGTCGGCGATCAAGGAAGCAAACGGGCCTGACAGTATCGTGGGTTTTTCCTCCGCCCGGGCGACCAACGAGGAAAATTATCTCTTCCAGAAGTTCATGAGGGCGGTGATCGGAACAAACAATGTCGATCACTGCGCCCGGCTCTGACACTCTTCCACAGTGGTCGGTCTGGCCGCTACCTTTGGAAGTGGAGCAATGACAAACTCCATCGACGAAATCGAATTTACCGATGCAATTTTTGCCATTGGAACCAACACGACGGAGAACCATCCCGTCATCGGCGCGAAAATCAAAAGGGCCGTTCGTCAGAGAGGCGCGAAGCTCATCGTCGCCGATCCGAGGGAAATCGATCTGGTGAAATATGCCACGATCTGGCTCCGCCAGAAATCCGGCACCGACGTTGCCCTCCTAAACGGCATGATGAACGTCATCATCTCTGAAGGCCTTTACGACAAGCAATACGTGGAAACCCGCACAGAGGGTTTCGAGGCCATGAAAAAGGTCGTGGAAAAGTACACCCCCGAGGTTGCTTCAAAGATAACCGGTGTGCCGGCGGAGGATATCGTAACGGCAGCGAGGCTGTACGCGGAAGCAGCAGCGGCCTCGATTCTCTACACCATGGGGATCACCCAGCACACGACTGGGGTTGACAACGTCAAATCCATTGCCAATCTGGCCATGATCTGCGGAAATGTGGGCATCGAGGGGGGAGGCGTCAATCCTCTGAGAGGCCAGAACAACGTCCAGGGCGCCTGCGATATGGGCGCACTGCCGAATGTTTTCACCGGGTATCAGCCGGTGGCCAATGACGAAGCCCGGGCAAAGTTCGAAAAGGCCTGGGCGGTAACATTGCCGCCGAAACCGGGTTTGACCATTGTGGAAACCCTGAATGCGGCCCACGAGGGAAAGGTCAAGGCCCTGTATGTCATGGGTGAAAACCCCATGCTGTCCGACCCTGATTTGAATCACGCCAAAGAGGCCTTGAACCATCTGGATCTTCTGATTGTGCAGGATATCCTTCTGAGCGAAACGGCGGAGATTGCTCACGTCGTGCTGCCCGCCGCCTGCTTCGCCGAAAAGGACGGCACCTTCTCCAATACGGAACGAAGGGTGCAAATGGTCAGGAAAGCCGTTGAGGCCCCCGGCCAGGCCAAGGCCGACTGGAAAATTATCGCGGAGCTGTCCACGAAGATGGGGTCTCCCATGAGCTATGCCACTCCGGAAGATATCATGAAAGAAATTAATGCATTGACGCCGAGTTATGCAGGGATTACCTACAACAGGCTTGAAAAAGTCGGCATTCAGTGGCCCTGCCCCAATTCAACCCATCCGGGAACAAAGTTCCTGCATCAGGACCGTTTCTCCCGCGGTCTGGGGCTTCTCAGCGCCATTGAATACATACCGCCCGCGGAAGTTCCCGACGCGGAATATCCCTTTGTGATGACCACCGGACGCGTGCTGTATCATTATCATACGGCGACCATGTCGCGGCTCTCCAGGGGGATTATGGAAAGATGTCCAGAAAGCCTTGTGGAAATCAATCCGAAAGACGCGGAGAAACTGGGCGTCTGTGCGGGTCAGTTCGTGAAGGTTTCTTCCCGCCGTGGCGTCGTTCAGGCAAAATCCGAGGTCACGACGCGTGTATCCGAAGGGACCATCTT
>CAYXQK010000298.1:0-3824 GCA_964467445.1 uncultured Syntrophaceae bacterium | reverse complement strand
ATGAGATGAGAAGGATGACCCAAACGCTGTTTCCCACACTGGTGGCCGCGGCCATTTGCTGGCTGCTGGGTCCGCCGGCGTGCAACGCCGCCGCTGCGGCAAGACTGCAGCCCGCCGACTTGCGCTGCGAGTATCGAGTGGATCCCGTGGGGATCGACGTGACGCAGCCGCGCTTGTCGTGGACCCTGGGTGCCGTTGCGGCCGACGCCAGGGGCCTGACGCAGGCGGCCTATCAAGTGCTGGTGGCCGGCACGCCGGAGAAGCTCGCCGCCGACCAGGGCGACCTGTGGGACAGCGGCAAGGTCGAATCCGACCAACAGCTTCACATCGCGTATGGCGGCAAGCCGCTGGTGTCGCGCATGCGCTGCTGCTGGAAAGTCCGCGTCTGGGATAGGAGCGGTCAACCCTCCGGTTGGAGCAAATCGGCCATGTGGTCGATGGGGCTGCTCGCACCGGCGGACTGGGGGGAGGCCCAGTGGATCGGTGCCGATGCGATCAACGCCGAAGCGATCAAACTGCACGCGAACATCGGCTACCACAGCCAGTTGGCGAACTCGGCTGATGTGCTCAAGTGGGTCGCGGTCGATCTCGGCAAGGCACAGCCGATCCACGCGGTGCGACTCGTCCCCGCGACAGCGGGCTTTCTCTACCCGGTGCGTTTCAAGATCGAAGTGGCCGGGCGGAAGGATTTCTCCGACGCGAAAACGGTCGTGGATTGTACCGGCAAGGATGTCGCCAATCCAGGCGATGAGGCGCAGACGTATGCATTCAACGAAGTCTCCGCCGGTTACGTGCGCGTGGCCGCGACCAAGCTGGCCCTGCGCGATGGCAACAATTTCGGCTTCGCGCTGACGGAAATGCAGGTCCTGGCGACCGGCGGAAACGTGGCCAAAGGCGCGGAGGTGACCGCCCTCGACTCCATCGAATTGGAAGAACGCTGGGCAAGGCAGAAGCTCGTGGATGGCGTGGAGAAAGCCCAGCCCGGCGGCTCGATCGCAAATCCTGCGGGCGACCGGGCGGTGATGCTGCGCAAGGAGATCGTTTTATCCCAAAAGCCGGTGCGGGCCACCGCCTATGTCTGCGGGCTGGGCTACAACGAACTCTACATCAACGGGCAGAAGGTCGGCGACCACGCCCTCGACCCGGGGTTCACAGCGTACAACGAACGAGTGCTCTATGTGGGGCATGATGTTACTCCCATGCTCCAGACCGGCAAGAGCACCCTCGGGGTGATCCTCGGCAACGGCTGGTTCAACGAGCGCACCACCGACATCTGGTCTTTCCAGGCGGCGCCATGGATCGCACCCCCGAAGCTGCTGCTGCGCCTCGATGTGGAGTATGCCGATGGCTCCAGCGCGACGATCCGCTCCGACGAAAGCTGGAAGGTCTCGGCCGACGGCCCGATCATTTACAACTGCATCCGCGGCGGCGAGACCTACGACGCACGCAAGGCGATGCCGGGATGGGACCGACCGGGATATGATGATTCGGCATGGACCGGTGCCCGGATCGTGCCCGCACCGAAGGGGCGCTTGCAGGCGCAGTATCATCCGCCGATCCGTGTCATCGAATCGATTCGCCCGGTCAAGCTGACCGAGCCGAAGCCCGGCGTGTTTGTGTTCGATCTCGGGGTGAACGCCTCCGGCTGGGCGAGGCTGACGACGCGCGGCGAGCGCGGTCAGAAGATCACCCTCGGCTTTGATGAAAAGCTCCATGGAGACGGCACGCTGAATATAGAGAATCGCGTCTGTACAGGCGGCCGCTACCAGACCGAGGAGTGCATCCTCGCCGGCGAGGGCGACGAGACCTTCGAGCCGCGCTTCACCTATCACGGCTATCGTTATGTTCAAGTCACGGGCCTGACGGAGAAACCCACGCTCGACACCCTGGTCGGACGAAGCGTCCACACCGACCCGGAGCCTGTCGGCGAGTTTTCCTGTTCGAATCCGGATGTGAACCGGATTCACGAGATGATTCTCCGCACCCAGTTGGCCAACATGCACGGCATGCCCACCGACTGCCCGCACCGCGAGAAGATCGGCTGGACGGGCGACGGTTACATCACCATGGAGGAGGCGATCTACAACTTCCGCATGCCCGGGTTTTACCTGAAATGGTGGCGCGACATGCTGGATGTGCAGGACCCCAACGGGCATGCCTCCTGCATCGCCCCCTCGCCCGGCTGGGGCCGCGCAAATCCCGACGGCTCGCCCTCCTATCTCTCCGATCCGTGGTGGGGCGGCGCGCTCGTCCGCCTGCCCTGGAAGCACTACCGCTACTACGGCGACCGACGGATCCTGGAAGAGGGCTACGAGCCCATGAAGAAGTATCTCGACTACGTTGCCACCCAGTCACCCGGCCACATCAGTTGGGCCAACGAAGGGGACTGGATGGAGTTGGGAGCACCTTCGGGGCGGACGACGCCTCAACTCGTCGGCACCGCGGCGTATTTCCAGCACGCGAAAATCGTCGCCGAAATCGCCCGCCTGTTGGGCAAGGCCGACGATGCCGCGCGGTACTCGCGCCTGGCGGAAGACATCTCCGCCGCCTTCCACCAGAAATACTTCGACGCGCAGTCCGGCTTCTATTTCAAGGACAGCCAGACGGCTCAGGCGCTGCCGCTCACCTTGGGCATGACCCCTGCGGACAAGCGGGAACTCGTGTTCACCCGCCTGCTGGAAAACATCACGCAAACCCGCAAGAACCACATCAGCAGCGGCATCATCGGCACCTACTACGTGTTCCAGACGCTGATGGAGGAGAGGCGTGACGACCTGGCCTATGTGATGCTCACGCAGAAGGATTACCCCGGCTGGCTTCACATGCTCAACAGCGGCGCCACCACGGTGTGGGAATCATGGAGCGGCGGCGGTTCGCACAACCACCCGGCATTCGGCAGCGTTGACGCCTGGTTTTACCGCGGCTTGGGCGGCATCCGGCTCGATCCGGCCGCAACCGCCTTCAAGCGCGTCATCGTCAAGCCCGCCGTCGTCGGCGACCTGACCTGGGTGAAGTGCTCCCACCAGTCGCTCTACGGCAAAATCGTCAGCAACTGGCGGCGCGAAGCCGGCAAGTTGCGTCTCGAAGTCACCATCCCGCCGAACACCAGCGCCACGGTGTTTGTGCCAACCGCCAAATCCGGTGACGTCACGGAATCCGGCCAACCCGCCGCCAACGCGAAGGGCGTGAAGTTCCTCCGCGCCGAAAAGGACGCGGCGGTGTATGAAGTCGGTTCGGGAAGCTATATCTTCGAGGCGCCTTTCCCACCTACTGATACTCCACGGCAATGAAACAAGGCATGCAAGTTTCAACCTCGATAACCAGCAGGGATGCTCGAAGAAATCCCGAATTGGTAAGTAGCAGGCTACCCCCACTTGTGGGTATTGTTAAAACGCAATCAGCCCCCATTGTCACATCGACCGTCGGCCACGTCTGAAGGCTGGCCGACGGAACTCCTGCCAACCACCTCAACTCAAATCCTAAATCCTAAACCGGGATCCAGCGGAACCGCCGGTGCGCGCCGGCAGTCCCCATCTGAAAATCATTTGATGACCATGAAACACAAACTATGAAACACACGCCCAAACTCATCGCCACCCTGTTTATTGCGACGCTGGCGCCCATCGCCCACGCAGCCGGGCAGGGCGTGCTCAAGGATAAAACGCTGGTTGCCTGGGTCGCCCCCGCGAACCTCACGCAACGCGGTGGCAGCGTGCTCACGCTTGAGAGTTGGCGCAATGGTTTCGACGGCATCGTTTTCGGCGAGCTGGCCGCCGGCAAATGGATGGCGGGGAGTGACTATCACTCGCGCACGGAAAGAAACC
>CAYXQK010000297.1:0-3296 GCA_964467445.1 uncultured Syntrophaceae bacterium | reverse complement strand
GCCGGCTGCAAGGCCGAAGAAATGGGGATCGGCCCCGCATACGCGATTCCAAAGGTTCTGAAGATGGCAGGATTGACCACCAAGGACATTGATGTTTATGAAATCAATGAAGCCTTTGCCTCACAGGCCATCTATTCCTGTCGGGCGGTGGGGATTGAAGACCGGTATTTTGCCGGGGACATCAATCCGAACGGCGGCGCGATCGCCCTCGGGCATCCATTGGGATGCACCGGCGCCAAACTGACCGCCCAGCTGCTCCATGAGCTGAAACGTCGGAAGGCAAAGCGCGGCATCGTCTCCATGTGTATCGGCGGCGGCATGGGCGCTGCCGGCATATATGAAATGCTGTAACGATTTCAACTGCGCATTGGCGGGTGCGAAAAGATCCCTCCCCGCCTGACAGCAGGCGGCTTTTCTAAAGCCCGTCAGATGCGATTTTTGTAGGAAGCCATGGCCGTTTTATCATACGGTCATGGCTTTTTACTTGTTACGCACGCCATATTGAGATATAAGCGACGCCGATGGGGGATGCCTTGAACCTGAAAGCCTTCCCTTCAGAACGAACTCAATGACAAGGATGATCAATGGAACAGGAACAGGAAAAGGAAACGACGCAGGAATCCGCTGAAGAGATGAGTTTTGCAGAGTTGTTTGAACAGAGCCAGACAGAGCCGGTATGGCTGAAACCGGGACAGAAAGTGGATGTCCGGATCGTCAAAATCTCACCCGAGTGGGTGTTCCTGGATCTGGGCGGGAAAAACGAAGGATATCTGGACAGGAAAGAATTAGTCAATGATGACGGAGAGTTGACTGTAAAGGAAGGCGATACGATCCGGGCATACTTTTTGTCCTCCCGCCAGAATGAGAAGCTTTTCGACAAAAATCGCCGCAGGAGAAGCCGGCCGCATCTATCTCGAAGACGCATGGCGCAGCGGCATCCCCGTGGAAGGAGTGGTCGATAGGGAAATAAAAGGGGGGTTTGAGATCCGGATTGCCGGGACGATGCGGGGGTTCTGTCCCTTTTCGCAAATGGGGCTGGCAAGGATAGACAAGCCGGCTGATTATGTCGGGCAGCGTCTTCCCTTCATCATCACGGAATACGAGCAGAAGGGACGCAACATCATTTTATCGAACCGGATGATTGTTGCAAAAGAGCAGCAGGTTCTGAGAGACGCGTTGATGCTGTCGCTGAAGGAAGGACAGGTTGTGAAGGGGAAAATCATCTCGCTGCAGAAATTCGGCGCCTTTGTGGATATCGGCGGCCTGCACGGACTGTTGCCCATGTCGGAAATCGCCTGGGGTCGTACCGAAGACATCAATGATGCCCTGAAGGTCGGCGAGGAAGTGGAAGTGGCCATTCTGAAAATAGACCGTGAAAAAGACCGGATCAGCCTGAGTCTCAAGAAGATGATTACGGATCCCTGGGAAAAAGTTGAGTCAGCCTATCCGGAAGGATCTGTCCATACCGGAACGGTGTCCCGCCTGACAAACTTCGGCGCATTTATCACATTGGAGGCGGGGATCGATGGGTTGCTGCATATTTCCCGCCTGGGTGCAGGCAAGCGGATTAATCACGCCGGCGAGATCCTCAAACAGGGACAGATGATCGAGGTGAAAATCGAGAAAATGGACCGGACGGCGAAGCGACTCTCTCTGATCCTGGCGTCGCATGAAGAAGCCGCAGGACAGAAAGAGGAACCCGAAGATTTCCGGCAATATCTCCAGAAGAAAACCGATTCTTTCGGGTCGTTCGGTGATGCCCTAAAGAGCGGGGCGTCCCTCAGGGCGAAGGGGATAAAAAAGAAATAGGGCAGGGTGACCCTGTCAGGAGGTTTGAGATGCTCAAGCACATTGTCTTCATGAAGTTCAAACCGGCCGTGACGGGGCCTGACATCGATCAACTCAAGCAGGCTCTGGGGGGTCTTCCGGCGCTTATTCCCGAAATCAGAGAATTTGTATTCGGTCAGGATCTTCTGCGCACCGAAAGGTCCTGGGATTTCGCCCTGGTATCGGCCTTTGAGAATGTGGAGGCCATGAATCGCTATCAGGTCCATCCAGATCATCAGATCGTCGTGCAGAAGGTCCGGGCGATGTGTGACAGTATCGTGGTCGTTGACTTCGACTTTTAATCCACACAGGGAGACAGGCATGAAATCAGGTTTTATCCAGTTCGACCCTATCTTCGGTGAAGTTAAAAAAAATATTGAGAAAACCACCCGGCTTATCGAGCCCCTCGATGCCGATGTGATTGTGCTGCCGGAGTTTTTCAACACGGGTTATCTTTTTACCTCCAAACAGGAGGCGGGGGAGATGGCCGAGATGATTCCGGATGGTCCGACAACGGAAGCTCTGTGCGGGATCGCCCGAAGAAAAAATATGCATATCGTGGGCGGTTTGATCGAAAAAGCGGGCGATCGGCTTTATAATGCGGCCATCCTCGTTTCGCCCCGGGGCCATCTGGGAACCTACCGGAAAGTGCATCTTTTCAATGAGGAGACGCTGTGGTTTACGCCCGGGGACAAGGGATTTGAGGTTTACGACATCGGTTCTTGCAAGCTGGGGATCATGATCTGTTTTGATTGGATATTTCCCGAGGCCATGCGTGCTTTGGCCCTGAAGGGCGCCGATGTTGTCTGTCACCCGGCCAATCTGGTCTTGCCTTTCTGTCAGGATGCCATGATCACAAGATGTCTTGAGAATCGTGTCTTTGCAGTCACTTCGAACCGGACGGGAACGGAGCAGCGGGGAGGAAAAACCTTTCGTTACACCGGCCGCAGCCAGATTACCGGTCCGGCTGCCAATATCCTCTATCGCGCCGGAGCGGACACGGAAGAAACCGGTGTCGTCAATATGGATGTCTCCATGGCAAGAAATAAACGGCTGAATCCATACAATGACCTTTTTGCAGACCGCCGTGTTCCGTTTTATGGAGCATTAGCCGGCAAGGTTGTTTAGAAAAAGGACAGATTCATCAAGGTTGCAGGAAGGGAGGGATCAGGAAATGCCGGTCTTACTCATCAAGCAGGTCCCTCTTTTTGCTCTTCTTTCGTCGCATGAGCAGGAAACGCTGGCATCCATGCTGAGGCGGCGGTCCATCCTATCAACCTGAATTTTGACATCCACCACGAGGCAACCCTGTCCTTCGTCGAAGACCAGCATCGGATTGATATCGAGATTTTGCACCTCGGGATGCTCGACCAGCAGCTCGGAAACCTTGACAAGGCAGGCCTTCAAAGCCTCCAGATCCGCTGCCGGCTGATTCCGGAATCCCTGTAAAATCTTGAATCCTTTCGTAT
>CAYXQK010000296.1:0-4412 GCA_964467445.1 uncultured Syntrophaceae bacterium | reverse complement strand
ATCCTCTCTGCAAAGTCCACAAGGTGTTGCGTTTTGCAGGACCGACTATAGGAAAGAACCTTTTGTATGTCAACCTTATTATTTCGCGCCGGGTCAAGATTCACACAAACGTATTCCAAAGCACTGAAAGCTTTTCTTTTTCACCAAATTCGGCTATATTTCCGACATTGAGAGATCGTTATCCCAAAAAAGGAGTCCGATATGTCCCGGGAAAAAATTCCTGTCACGACGGCCCTGCTGGCTCTGAAAAAACATCAGGTAACCTTCATTCCCCGACCCTATAAATATGAAGAGCGCGGCGGGACCCGGGTGTCGGCGCGGGAACTGGGCGTTGACGAACATGAAGTCATCAAGACGCTGGTCATGGAGGACGAGCACAAGTCGCCACTCATCATCCTGATGCACGGCGACAGGGAAGTCTCCACCAAGACCCTGGCCCGCATTCTCGGGGTAAAGGCCGTAAATCCCTGTGATCCCAATACCGCAGAGAAGCATACCGGCTTCAAGGTCGGGGGAACGTCGCCTTTTGGTACGAAAAAGACTTTGCCCCTCTACATGGAAGAAACCATTGCCGATCTGCCCCGCATCCTGATCAATGCGGGCGCCCGCGGGCTCCTGGCGGAGATGTTGCCGTCCGAACTGATCCGGGTTCTGCAGCCGACTCCCGTGAAATGCGGGATGGCTTCTTAAAAAACAAAACTCGTATGCGCCCTTGACGTTATTCTCATTCGTCATTATAATTAATCGTAAGGTTTAAAGGCCATTTATCCGGATCGAGACTTTGAAAAAGACTCGCCGGACCCTTTTGGGTGTGACCATGAGCTCCGAACAAATGATTATCCGCTGTCTTAACTGCGGAATGAAAAATCGCATCCCCAAGCAGCGCCTGCAGGACAAGCCTGCCTGCGGCCACTGCAAGGCCCCTCTGGATGAAATGATCATCCGTTGCCTTCACTGCGGAACCAAAAACCGCATGCCCGAGGATCGGATCAATGACAGCCCCAAGTGTGGTAAATGCGCCGCCCCTCTGGTCAACAGAAGTGATCCGGGCCGCCCTGTCGATGTGACGGATTCAACCTTTTCCAAGGAAGTCATTTCCTCCTCCAGCTCTGTCCTCGTGGATTGCTGGGCGCCCTGGTGCGCACCCTGCCGGGCGGTGGCCCCCATTCTCGATGAGCTGGCCCATAAATACGCCGGCGGGGTCAAGATTGCGAAACTTAACGTGGATGAAAACCCCATGATCGCTTCCCAATATACGATCAAGAGTATTCCCACCATGCTGCTGTTCAAGGATGGTAAAATGGTCAACAGGCTGGTCGGCGCACTTTCCAAAGAAGAAATCGAACGGCACCTGCTGGTAATCATGAAAACAAATTGAGCGCTTCGCAGCCTCGATGAAAAAGGGGGCTTTGCATATTTGAGCCGCGGCGAAGCCATTTTCCAAAGGTCTCAAAAAGTGATGGTCAACGATGAGTGAAACCGGACCACGGGTGCCTGCCACGGAATCCGACGAGGATTTTGAAAACTGCAAGGGCCAGTGCGGATATACGCAATGGTGCCGGGCCTGCATGGAAGAAAGAAAAAAATTGCTCGACGAGGCCGAACGAAAGGAGGCAAATCATGTCGACGATCAGTACGCCGAAAATACCGGATAACACCTGGAAGTGCAGCCATTGCGGAAACACCATCCAGACCCAGATCCCCCCTCAGACCTGCCCGGTCTGTTCTCAGAAATGCGAATTCCTGAATGTGACCTGCTATCAGCCAGACTGCGGGTTCACGGGAATGGACAATCGGCTGAAATGACCCCGGCAGGCTGAAATCATCCCCTGCATCCCATCACATCCGGAAACGGGGAGCAAACTGACAGCGAGGAGACCTTTCATGCAAATCTTTGAGAATGCCGAATTCATCTCCTGCGAGGATCAGAACCGAGTCTTCCGGATTATGGTGGAAGATCGCGGCCGCATCCTTTTTACGGGTGATCACCTGCCTGAGACCTACAGGTCCGTCCCGATGCGCATCGACCTTCAGGGGCAATGCATTCTGCCCGCCTTCGCCGATACGCACATGCATTTTGAATCCTTCGCTTTTTTCCGCTCCACGCTGGATGTCCGCCATGTGAAAAACTTTGCTCAACTGGGCGATTCTGTTCACGAATACGAAGCGAATCATCCCCGGGACAAGGTCATTCTGGGGTTCGGCGTTTCAGCCCATACGGTTGAAGAAGGGCAGTTGCCGGACCGGACCCGACTCGACCAGATCACGACCAAACCGATTTGTCTTGTTAAATACGATGGCCACGCCGCCGTGGCCAATACGGCCCTGCTCGATAAATTGCCCCGTTCCATCGCGGCTCAGACCGGCTTTGACAGGACAACCGGCGGCCTTTATCAGCAGGCCTTCTATGACGCCGTCAACCATCTGACCCGATCCATTTCGCTCTATCAGGTGCTGAAAAATATGCTCGGCGCATCCGATGAGCTGGCCCGGCGCGGATTCGGTCTGATCCACACCGTCGAAGGACTGGGGTTTCCTCTGGACGCCGATATCGATTTGATGCGGTTTGCCGCCCGGGGGCTGCCGCTTCAATATCGCATCTATTTTCAGACCATGGACGTCCGGAAAGTGATCCGTCGCAACCTGCCCCGGATCGGCGGATGCTTTGCCACGGCCCTGGACGGCTGTTTCGGCACGGAAGACGCCGCCCTGAGCGAACCTTACTCGAACAATCCTGCCAATCGGGGGTTCCTGGCCTATTCGCAGCAACAGGTGAACGCGTTCGCGAAACAGGCAAACCGCATGGGCCTGCAGGTGTCTCTGCACGCCATCGGAGACGCCGCCGTCGAGCAGGCAATCATCGCCTATGAAGACGCCCTGGCCGATTTCCCCCGGCAGGACCATCGCCACGTGATCATCCACGCAAACCTGATGCCGCCCCCTCTGCTGGAGCGCGCGGCCAGGATGGGCATTCACATTGCCATCCAGCCGCCTCTGCTTCACTGGGAGCAGGAACCCAATCGTTATCTGACCCATATCCTGGGCGACCGGATTCACCGCCTGATGCCGCTAAAAAGCATGCTCGATTACGGGTTGACCATTGCCGGCGGCTCCGACGCCCCCTGCTCTTACCCTGACGCGATCCAGGGAATCCATGCGGCCTGCAACCACCCCGCTGTGGATCAGCGGATCTCCACCCTGGATGCCCTGCGGATGCATACCCACTGGGCAGCCCGGCTCTCCTTTGACGAAACACAACGCGGCACGCTGACACCCGGAAAAATCGCCGATTTTGTGGCGCTGGATAAGAACCCGCTGGCGGAGAAAACAGAAAATCTCAAGGATATCAAGGTAATGAGTCTTTACCTGAAGGGTCGTCCCTATGAATCGTCCCTCAAAAATCCAGCCGATCTCTGCAAGCAGGCTTTAACAAATATTATCTTCAAGCGTTAATCGTGACAGGAAGCCATCGTGGGATCAGATCAGGATAAAGAGGACAGCGGCCATTTGATGTACCACAGCCGGGTTTTCAATGTTTTTGAGGGGGACGTCCGCTTTTCCAATGGCCGGAAAAGCCGGCAGAGCTGGATTGACCACAAACCCTGCATCGCCGTCGTCCCGGTCACCGATGCGGGCAAACTGATCCTCGTCCGGCAATACCGTCATGCCACGCGCCAGGTCATCACGGAAATTCCGGCAGGGGCTATCGACAAGGGGGAGGAGTCCGCGGAGGCTTGCGCACAACGGGAGCTGGCGGAAGAAACCGGCTTTCAGGCAAAACAGCTCGTCAAGCTCTTTGAGGGGTATCTGATCCCCGGTTACGGCAATGAATATATGTATTTTTTCCTGGCTCGCGACCTCTTCCGGCTGCAACTGCCGCCGGACGAAGATGAATTCATCGAAACGCAGACGGTCTCTTTTGAGGAGGCCGAAACCATGATTAAAACCAGGCAGATTATCGATGTCAAGACGGCGCTCGGCATCTGCCTCGCTGCCGCCTGGCTGAAGCAACCGGGCGTTTATCCGGAAAGATGATCGCGCCCTGCTTTCAGCGCAGCATCTTTCCCCGCTGATCCAGCTGCACCTCCAGCTTCTTCAGTAACTCCATATCTTTTCTAAGCTGTTCGTTCTCCTGCAAAAGGCCGGCGCGATCGGCCTGGAACTTGCTGCCAAGCGCCTGTAGATCCTTTTTGAGCCGCTCATTGTCCTGCTTGAGCTTGTCAGCCAGGCCCTGTTCAGAGAGGCTCTTCGCCTGAAGGGCCTGGATGGCGTCGATCAGGTGGACAAACGTCTCGGCCAGCGGGCGCCATTTGCTTTGGGGATATTTCTGCGTCAAAACGGCGAAGGTTCCTTTTGCCTTTGCGTAATCCGCCGGTTTGTCCGACAGGCCCAGCCAGGAAACGCCTTCATTG
>CAYXQK010000295.1:0-3159 GCA_964467445.1 uncultured Syntrophaceae bacterium | reverse complement strand
GTCTTTGCCCGCATTTTCATGGAACATTTTCCCCTGATTCCCGTGGAAGAGGAAGGCCGCCTCCACGATCCGCTGATCCGGGAGAACTTCATTGAACGGATCTTTACCCTGAAGCGCTGGGTGGAGAGCGTCAAGACCGGCAGAAGCAGGGCACGTCTCGTTGATTTCCATACGCGGCATAAACTGCTGATTCTTTCGCACAGCGAGAAACATGAGCGGATCATGGGCCGGATGGTTGCGCAAGGTGGCGACCGGTCGTCGCTCGACGGCGACTATGCACAATATCAGGCGCTGCTCATGGAGGCCCTCCGGCTCAAAGCCACACCGAAGAAAAATGCCAATGTGCTGCAGCACATGATGGGGTATTTCAAGCAGCAGCTGTCGGCCGATGAAAAAAAGGAACTCACGGAGATCATTGATCAATATCGTCGGGGATCTCTCCCGTTGATCGTGCCGGCCACGCTGATCGGCCATTACGTCCGGAAATATGATCAGCCGTACCTCAAAATGCAGGTTTACCTTAACCCGCATCCCTTGGATCTGCAGATGCGGAACCATGTATAATAACAGAGCTCTCCACCACTTTTATAAACGCAACTTCCGACGTGTTTCGCACGGAACGCACCCTGCGGTTGCCGGATGAAAGGATTTCACATGTCAGATAAAGTGATCCACACCTATCTCTTCAAAGCCGGGCTGTGGCGCGCCGAGGGGAAATACTTTGATGAAGGCGGCCGCGATTATCCCGTGGAGGGAGAGTCCCGCATCACGCACCGGAACGCCCTGTGGTACAATGAGAGCGAAATGAAGATTTTTGGCAGCCAGGATATTGCTTTCAGCAACTATTACGAAATCACGCCCTTTCACGAAGGCCGGGACGTTGCCTTCTGGACATCTGCAAATGACGCCCTGGGAAAATTATCCGGTCAATTTGTCCTGGTGGGCGATGCCATCCTGTCCCTGTTCCGGTCAGAAAATGCAGAGTACACGGGAACAGAATATCTGCTGCGTGTCAGCGATATCGTCTATCGCAACTGGGGGACGCTCTTCTGCGGCCCGGACAAATTATCGTCCTGGATGATGCGCCTGAACCGGGTGTGATTCGATGGCGAAAATCAAGCGTATCGAGGCCCTTGAAAAATGGCTTCGCCGCGGCTCAAAAATCTTTTCCGCTAAGAGGATAACAAGTCGTAATCATGATATATTACAAAACATTAACGTCATTGCTGGAAAGGCGGAAAACATTTGATTCGCCGCTTACGAACCATTTTTCAGGGGTCATGCAAAGCTCTCGTTTCCTGTTGATTGCGGTTTTGTTTTGCCTGTGTTGCGTCGTGGCTTCCGCTGGGTGCGCCTGTGCGGCCGGTCCCCCGGCGGTGGACGATCTCCCGGTTCTGATCCGCGTCAGCGCCCCGCTGGATTTCTGCGGCGAGCCCGTGCCCATTCAGGCGCCTGAGGTCAGGGAGCGCCTGGAACGGGAAATGCTCATTTCCCTCGGAAACCGGCCGCAGGTCATCCTTTGGATCAAGCGCGCCAGCCGGTATCTGCCTTACATCGAAAAAGCCCTCAAAGAAAACGGGATGCCCGATGACCTCAAGTATGTGGCGATCGCCGAGAGCGCCCTGAAGATCCATGACCGTTCGGTCAAAGGTGCAACAGGAGTCTGGCAGTTTATGGAAGGAACGGGGGTGCGTTATCAGTTGAAAGTGAATGAAGACAGGGACGAACGGTTGAGTTTTTTTGCCGCAACGCGCGCCGCCCTGAATTATCTCAAGGATCTCAACGCCCTTTTCGGATCATGGACCCTGGCGTCAGCGGCTTATAATATGGGGGAATCCGGATTAAAAACGGAAATGCTGGTTCAGAAGGTCGATGACTACTACCGGCTCTATCTTCCCCTGGAGACGCAACGATATATTTTCAGGATTCTGTCGGTCAAACTGATCCTGTCGAATCCGGCCAGATATGGTTTTCACCTGACGGCGGAAGACCTCTATGCCCCCGGGTCGTTCGATCCGGTTGAAATCACCTGTCCCCAGGATACCCCCATTCAGTTGATCGCCGAGTCGGCAAAGACCGATTTCAAGGTCATCAAGGATCTGAATCCGGAAATCAGGGGATATTATCTTCCCGCAGGAACCCACAGGCTTTTGCTTCCCGCGGGAAGCGCCGACGGGTTTCGGGATCGCTTTTCAACCCTTTTCAATCAATGGCTGGCGGACCGGCAAACCCACGTCTATAGGGTTGAGAAGGGCGATAATCTCTCTTCCATTGCTGAGCGTTTCAACGTGCCGTTACAAGCCCTGCTGATCTGGAACCGCATCTCCGCAAAAAAGCCTATCAATCCTGGAGATCGGTTGATCATCTTCCCGAACCGCATCCCCTGACATCGGGGAACCATAACAGAACCCGCTACGCTGCGTGCGGCCCGACGGAAATGAGCATCAGACGGTCGCCCACGTCAATGCTGTCACCGGGTTCGGCGATGATGTCGGCCACCTTTCCGTCCACTTCAGAAATGATATGCGTATGCATTTTCATGGCTTCGAGGTCGATCAGCACGTCACCCGCAAGGACAAGGTCGCCGACCTCCATCGGCACGCGGCTGACCTTCCCCTTGATGGGTGAAATGATGACACCCTCCCGCTTGAGGGCTTCAATCTCCGCGGCGGTGAGCGCGCGTTTGCTCTTTTTCCATTCGTCCCAGTCCCTTTTTTCCTTGGGTAGCGGTAGTGCGGTCTCTGCTTTTTCATCGCCGGTCTGGAAGGTTTTAAACACGAGATCGTCGATGACGTAATAGCTGGGTTCGGGATAATTGAAAATGGCCGGATGGGCCTCCAGATAGCCGGTGTTGACCTGCCTTGCCCGGAAATCCGGTTCGTCGCAAATCGCCAGATAAAGGGGGATGGTGGTTTTGGGCCCGACAATCGTCAGATCGTTCAGTGCGCGTTTCAGGCGCTGCACCGTCTGGTCCCATTCGTACCCCTTCACGATCAGTTTAACCAGCAGCGAATCATAGGCGACGGGGATGCGGTAGCCTTTGTAGATAATCCCGTCCAGGCGGATGCCGGGTCCCCCCGGCGTCTGGTAGATCTCCACATACTTGCCCCCTTCCGGCAGGAACTGATTCTGGGGGTTTTCCGCATTGACCCTCACTTC
>CAYXQK010000294.1:0-3715 GCA_964467445.1 uncultured Syntrophaceae bacterium | reverse complement strand
GTGGCCATCCCCGGGGTAGGTAAAAAGACAGCCGAGCGGATGGTGTTGGAGTTGAAGGATAAATTCCATAAAATGGACATTGGAGGAATCGTGGCGGAATCCTCTACGGGCAGGGAAAGGGACGAGGCCATGAAGGAAGACGCCCTGTCAGCGCTCGTAAATCTGGGTTACAAGAGCGCCACGGCCACTAAAATCATTGACAGGGTTGTCGCCGAGTCATCCGGTGAGTTGAGCCTTGATGTTTTGTTGAAGGAAGCCCTGAAGCGTCTATTCGCCTGAAATTAATGGCGACAAGTTCGAAAAAACCGATTGCGAAAGAAACCCTATGACAGATAAGGTCGTAAAAAATCCCCTGATCAGTGCGGTCAGCCTGGAGATGGAACCCGAGATTGAGCTGTCGCTCCGTCCCAGAAACCTGAGCGAATATATCGGGCAGGACAAGATAAAAAATAATCTGGCCATTTTCATCGAGGCCGCAAGGGGCCGGAAGGAATCGCTTGATCACGTGCTCCTTTACGGGCCTCCCGGACTGGGGAAGACGACGCTCGCCTATATTATGGCCAGGGAAATGGGCGTGGATATCAAGGTTACCTCCGGTCCGGTTGTCGAACGTCCGGGAGACCTGGCGGCCATCCTGACGAACCTCCATGAACATGACGTCCTTTTCATTGATGAGATTCACCGGCTTTCTCATGTCGTCGAAGAGATCCTCTATCCGGCCATGGAAGACTACCATATCGATATCTTGATCGGGCAGGGACCCTCGGCGCGGTCTATGAAACTGGAGATCCCCAGATTCACGCTCATCGGCGCCACGACACGAGCCGGGCTTTTGACGTCGCCGCTCAGAGATCGGTTCGGTATGAGTTTCCGGTTCGGCTTTTACAGTTCCGCGGAACTCTCCATTATTCTCAAGCGGTCGGCGAAAATCCTGTCGGTGGATCTGGATGAAGAAGGCGCCTGGGAAATGGCGCACCGGTCGCGCGGAACGCCCCGGATCGCCAACCGTCTGCTGCGGCGTGTTCGGGATTTCGCCCAGGTCAAAGCCGAGGGAAGGATCGATAAAAAAGTGACCGTGGATGCGCTGAATTTACTGGAGGTGGACTACCGGGGATTTGACCACATGGACCGCATGATTCTCCTGACGCTGATCGATAAGTTCAACGGGGGGCCGGTGGGTATCGACAATCTCTCCGCCGCCATCGGCGAAGAAAAAACGACGATTGAAGACGTTTGCGAACCCTTTCTCATTCAGGAAGGCTATATTCAGCGAACGGCCAGGGGCCGAATGGCAACCCGGATCGCCTATGAACACTTTGGGAAACCCTGGGCAGCGGCCAACCAGAAAGATCTTTTTTGACGGCTGCGTAAAAAGTCCGGATGCTTCGTTGCGCTGCATCCTTCGTCACTACGGCATACTGCCAGGTATGCCGTAGTCCTCGGGGAGGGGGCTTGCGCGCCTTGCCTGCGGAGCTTTTTACGCAGCCGTCTTTTTTTAGCACATTTTTCGACTTTTTATCTTCGTTTTTTTTAAGCTGCCGGGTCTACCATGAAAATTTTGCTGCACATTTGCTGTGCGCCCTGCCTGATCTATCCCCTGAGAATCCTGAGGCTCGGGGAGAATGAGATCACGGGGTGCTTTTATAATCCCAACATCCATCCCTGCCGCGAATATCAAATGCGGCTCAATGCGCTTGCCGATTATGCGGGACGACAGGAACTTGAGGTCATCTGGCCGGAAGGTTATGACATGGAAACCTTTCTGCGCAGTGTGGCCTTCCGGGAAGCGGACAGGTGTCAGACCTGTTATGAGCTTCGGTTGAGTTACACGGCAAGGATGGCGAAGAGCCGGGCCTTCGATGGATTTACCACCACGCTTCTCTACAGCAAATATCAAAAACATGAACAGATCAGGAGTATCGGAGAGAGCCTGGCGAAGGAATATGGGGTTTCTTTTTATTATCATGATTTCAGGGCCGGCTGGCCGGAAGGCGGCAGGGTTTCAAAGGAAACAGGAATTTACCGGCAATCTTATTGTGGCTGTATTTACAGCGAAAAAGAACGCTTCTGGCGTTGAACTCCTGCCGGGTGAGCCCGTCGGCATTTTTCCCCTGAGTGTGTGTCCATTATGACACAGATAATCGCCGCCAAGACTCATCCAGCCGCGGACCATGAGGGCCTGCCAAATAAAAATCAAGCATTTTATAAGCTTGAAAAATGAAGGAGGATTATTCCGAGACATGGATAAAATGGTACACATATTGCTGTAGTATTCGCATCCTGCCGAATCTCTTGCGGGGCGGCGTGTGCGGTTTGCCGTGAAAAAAGGTTGGGATTTGCCCCTTTGGGGCTATACCATTGGCTAAGTAAAATTCGGGATAAAGACATTTACCATGTACCTCCAGAGAACCCTTCGCGATGACATTGAATGCAAGAGTACCGGCTTGCACTCCGGCCGCAAGGTCAGCATGAAGATCAGGCCCGCCGGTGTGGACGAGGGGATTGTCTTTGTTCGTACGGACTTGCCCGGTGATCACCGGGTCAAAGCGGACATCAGGAATGTCTGCGACACCACGCTGGCGACGACCATCGGCAACAACGGCAACGCGGTTTCCACCATTGAGCACCTGATGTCTGCATTCAGCGGCATGGGGATCGACAATGCCATCGTCGAAGTGGATGCGCCGGAAGTGCCGATCATGGACGGCAGCTCGCTGCCGTTTGTTCAGATGCTGAAAACGGTGGGAACCAGAGTCCAGGGTAAATGTAAAAAATTACTGGTGATCCATGAAGCAGTCTCCGTTGAGGACGGGGTGGGATCGGCGATGCTCTTGCCCGCTTCGGAATTCAAGATTACGTATAAGATCGATTTCGAGCACCCCGCCATCGGTCAGCAGACCTATCATATGACTTTTTCCGATGTCAATTACGAGGACGAGATCTGCGCCGCGCGCACCTTCGGTTTTCTTAAGGATGTTGAGTACCTGCAGGCCAGAGGGCTTGCGCTCGGCGGGTCTCTGAAAAATGCCATTGTCCTGAACGATAAGAAAATCATCAACAAAGAGGGGCTGCGTTGCCCGAATGAATTTGTAAAGCATAAAATCCTTGATGCCATCGGCGACCTGTCGCTTCTGGGAATGCCCATCATCGGCCATTTTGTTGCCTATAAATCGGGACACCGGTTAAACAATCAGCTGCTTCAGGAAGTTCTCGCCCGGCCTCAAAGCTGGTCTATCGTTCACCAATATCGGCAGCAGGACCAGGAAAATACCGCCCATCCCTTGCATGTGCCTGCCTTTCGCATTCTTGACGTCATCGACTCGTAACGGCAGCCGTACCCCCCCCCAAATAGCGCTTGCAATTTAAGTGTCGCTTCCTTAGTATAAGCTCAGGCTTTAAATAACGAGAGAATCTGTGCTTTTATAGGACGGAAGTCCGGCATCCCCGCATGAAAAAAAGACGATTCATAACCATTGCCCTGTTTGTCCTTCTTTCCCTCCAGTTATTTCCATTATTTTCTTCCCCGGTGATGGGAAATGAAGCTGCCATAAAGGATGTTCTTGTAACGCAGAGTGTTGATTATATTCAGCTATATGCAAAAGTAAACAATGCGATCAGCAAGGAAATGGACACGGCGATTCTGGCCGGCGTACCGACGACCATCACGTTTCTGGTCGACCTGTACCAGGAGCGGTCCCTGTGGTTTGACAGGAAA
>CAYXQK010000293.1:0-2708 GCA_964467445.1 uncultured Syntrophaceae bacterium | reverse complement strand
CATGCCGATCAAGGAATCCTTGATAAGCTGTGCACAAAGGGTATCTTCGTCCGATGGCTCAATGGCTTCTTGCCCCATGCACACCAGGGATACCCGTTGTGGAGTTTTTGATCTGATGTAGGAAACAATTGCTTTAGCATTGACAAAGCTGCCAGTGATTATTTCGTCAGCTTTGTAAGCATTGGCTATACCCTGCGTTCCGGCACTGGTGGTCTGCACGATGATTTGGTTCGTGAAGTCAACAGCCTCTATTTCTGTAGGCGAGTTGCCATAGTCAAATCCAGGTGGCCTCTGTCCCTCTCGTTCCCCCAGAAGCAGGAACTCTGGGTTTTTCTCCTTCAGTTCATAAGCGAGATCCAAATCACCCACAGGGATAAGAACCTGTGAAATAATCGCTTTTTCAATAGCCATATTCTTTGCTTGGAAGATGCATTTTAGACCGTTAGCGTTTTCTTCCTATCCTGAAGGCACGGCATGCCTCCTTGGTTGTGTTCTCGTTCATGTGATTTGATCCTCCTTCCCTAGGGTTGGTTTCTTTTCCTCCTTTGTGGGTCAGGGTGTTGATAATGCCAACCGCGGCTTCCAGCAGAGCCGTATCCAGAGTTTGATGTTGTAGGTGAGGCAGGCCCAGAGGGCCTCCATCCCTGCCTTGATGAGTCCCCTCAGGCGGAACTGTCGGAGGCCGAACTTTTCCTTGATCCAGGCGTTGGGGAACTCGGCTACTTCTGCCCGCTGCCGGTATATGGCCTTGGCTTCAGCGGTCTGCATTTTCGCTAAGAAGGCAACCACTGTGAGGTCATTTTCCGTCCTGGTGATCGAGCGTCTTTTGGATGTGGGACAGCAGCAGGGCTTCGAGGGGCACAAGGAGCATTCTTTCCCCTTGTACCGGAAGACAGTTTTTCCCGTGTAGACAGTCTTCCCGTTTGGGTCAAGGCGTTTCCCTTCGGGGCAGATATATATGTTATGTTCCTGATCAAACAGGAAGTGTTCCGGATAAAAGGCCTCGCTGATGCCGGTGCGAGCAAGAGTGGACATCTTCCCTGCTTTCGATTCGGGGAATGAACCGATGAGATCAATGCCTCTCTCGTGTGCAGCGATGATTGCCTCCCGGGTGGTGAACCCGGCGTCAACCACGACTTGGTTCGGGATACCGGCAGTCCTCTCCATCTCGTCAAGGGCGGAGGGAAGCAGGATCTGATCGGCAGGAGATTGGGAGATGCCCACCCCGACTATCACCTTTTCTGTGGCATCCGTGGATATCTGGACATTATAGCTCGGGGCAAGCCCTCTATCCGACTGACTCATGAACCGGCATTCGGGATCAGTGATGCTCGCCCGCGTATGAGAGCCCTTTTTTTGAGCTTTGATCTTTTCGAGTTCATCGAGGGCATGAGAGAGGCGTTCCTTCCGTTCCCGGGCAGCGCGTTCCCTGGCCTTCTGTATCCCGGGAACTATCTCTTCTTCTGATGCCTCCTCCATAGCTTTTACGTGAGCTTCTGCTCGTATGAGGTGCTCACGGAGGGAGGCTTCTCCCCGGAAGGTGTCTTTCCCGGCAGAGGCTTTGATTTTTGTCCCGTCGTGCATGACCCGCTCCATAGTCACCATTCCTTCCGCGGTCAGCATGGCAAGGACCTCCACAAAGAGAGTATGGAGGGAATCTTTATAGGCGGTCCTGAAGTCGGATACGGTGTGGTAGTTAACAGGGCGCATGCCGGTTAACCACTGATAGGCGGGGTCGTATTCCAACAATCTCGCAATCTCACGGGATGAGCTTATTCCTTTGGAGTAGGAGTAGATCCAGAGACTTATGAGTAATCTGGGGTCAAATGCCGGAGCGCCTGCTTTCCCTTCCACCGCATCGACGCCATCATAATAGCAGGACAGATCGAGAGCGCCAACTAATTCCCATATGGCTCTCGCTTCATGATCATCCGGGATAAGGCGGTCTATCTCCACGGGATGGAAGACCATCTGCCGCCTGTCCACCTTCCGGAGACGGGGCGTCCTCGTTTCCTTGTTTTCCTCTGGTGGGTAAGTGGAAAGATCATCTTCCGGAAAGAGTGTTTCATCGCTCGAGAGCATGTCCATGAAAACCACCTTAACATATTGTATTTACTGGACTATTATACCATTTGCCGGGACATAAGTCCAAGGAAAAGACATGAAGAATGGGGAATATTTCACAGGTTCAAATGAGCGTGTTTGCGGGGAATGACCGACATCGTGCCCATCTTCATGAAGGGTTCGATACTATTTTACTTCTGGAAGAGTTTCCTTACTGTTTCAGCAATGGTGGACGAGAGAACGCCCCCGCCTACCAGGAGGAGAAGAACACCGAAGATAAATGAGCCGAAAGACGCTTCAGCCCTGTTTACATATACATCTTTCATAAAGAGAACTCCAAACACTACCATAAGGAGCGCCAGGCTTGTGAAAACCCCGAATAAAAACCATAATAGTAGTCTATTCATGGTCAACTATACTTTCTGCATCTTGAGAGAGTTGGCTGATTCCTCCGGTGTTATGGGAACTACGTGAAATTCATCCTCCCTCTTGTACTTGGATGACCTGAAATCTCGGGGGGTTACCTCAATATGCCAGTGATAGTAATCTTTCACAGGAAAGTCCACATCGAGCAAACTGCCCTTCACTGTATTAGGGGAGGTATGGAGAATGACAGTGTAAGCGTTGGTAAGCTTTTCTATTCT
>CAYXQK010000292.1:0-6897 GCA_964467445.1 uncultured Syntrophaceae bacterium | reverse complement strand
TTGGACACATGCATGAGCGTTTCCGCCTGTTTCCGGATGGCGGAAACAACGCCGGGATGGGCATGACCGAGACTGCACACGGCGATGCCGGCGGTCATGTCCAGATATTCCCTGCCGTCGATATCCCAGACCCGGGCGCCTGCACCTCTGGACAGGGCAAGCGGAAACCGCTTGTAGGTGTTCATGACGTATTTTTCATAAAGTCCCGTTAATTCATCTGTTTTCATCGCTGTACACTTTCATGAATGCGCAATATCTGATTCATATTCATATTCATATTCATATTCATATCCATATTCATGTCAGAACGATCTCCGTCCCGATGCCGCTGTCCGTGAACATCTCCAGGAGAACGGCATGCTTGAGCCAGCCGTCCACGATATGGGCCTTGCGGACCCCGCCCCGCAGGGCCTTGATGCAACATTTCACTTTGGGAAACATGCCGCCTTCCACAACCCCTGATTCGATCATGCGCCGGGCGTCCTGGTCGCTCATGGTATTGATCAGGTGCTTGTCCTGATCCAGCACGCCCTCCACATCGGTCAGCAGAATCATCTTTTCAGCCTGAAGGGCGGCGGCAACTTCCCCTGCCACAAGGTCCGCATTGATGTTGAAGGTTTCTCCATGCTCCCCCACACCGGTCGGGGCGATGATGGGGATAAAGCCATCCTTCGCCAGAGACGTTATCAGGGGTGCATTGATCTTTGTGACCCTTCCCACAAGACCGATATCAATGATCTCGGGGGGCGTGTCCTTCGCCTTTTCTTCACTCAGAAAATATTTCTCCGCCTCGATCAGATTGCCGTCCTTACCGCTCAGCCCGACCGCCTTGCCGCCATGGCGGTTGATCAGACCGACAATTTCCTTGTTCACCATCCCCACCAGGACCATTTCCACGATATTCATCGTTTCTGCGTCCGTCACGCGCATGCCTGGACAAACCGAGATTCCTTGCCGAGTTTCTTCAGGTAACTTCCAATTTGCGGCCCCCCTCCGTGAACGACGACAGGATTAATGCCGATGTATTTCATCATCAGCACATCGCGGGCGAAGGACTCCTTCAGATCTTCATCGAGCATGGCATGTCCGCCATACTTGATGACAATGGTCTTGTTGTAAAATCGCCGGATATAGGGAAGCGCCTCCAGCAGGATCTCAGCCCGCTCCATTGATTTTTTCACAGGATCCATTTTCACCCTCACTCAACTCTTATAAGATATACCGGCTCAGGTCTTCATCTTCGACGATCTCCGCCAATTTCTGCCGGACATACCCGGCATCGATGATCACTTCCTTTTCCGTCATGTCCGGGGCGTCAAAGGAAATTTCATCGAGGAGCGTCTCCATGATGGTATAAAGACGCCGGGCGCCGATATTTTCCGTTTTCTCATTAACGACTGTGGCCACTTCGGCAATCTCGGCAATCGCATCTTCCTGAAAAATAATGTTCAATCCCTCCGTCGCCAGCATCTCCACGTACTGTTTGATCAGCGCATTTTGGGGTTCCGTCAGGATCCGGATGAATTCGTCTTTTCCGAGCGAATCCAGTTCAACCCTGATGGGAAACCGTCCCTGAAGTTCCGGGATCAGATCGGACGGTTTCGAAGAGCTGAAGGCCCCCGCCGCAATGAAGAGGATATGATCCGACCTGACCATGCCGTACCGGGTATTGACATTCGATCCCTCCACGATCGGCAAAAGGTCCCGCTGCACCCCCTCCCGAGACACATCCGGACCGTGCGCGCCGTCGCTGCCGACGATCTTGTCGATCTCATCCAGGAAAATAATGCCGGACTCCTCGACCCGCTCCATGGCGGTTTTCGTCACTTTGTCCATATCAACCAGCCGCTGCGCCTCTTCCTGCGTCAGAAGTTCGATGGCTTCCGGCACTTTCACCTTCCGCACCTTTTTCTTCTGCGGGAAAATATTTCCGAACATCTCCTTGATGTTCAGGCCCATATCCTCCACCCCGGCGGAAGAAAAGATCTCAATCATCGGTCCGGGTCGGACTTCCTGGATCTCAATCTCCACTGAGCGGCTGTCCAGTTTTCCCTCGTGCAGGAGACGGCGGATTTTTTCCCGGGTTGTGTCAACCGGAAGCGGCAGGTCTGCCTGCTCCGCATCCAGCGGTCTGTCCGCAAGCATATCCTCCACCTTTTTCTCCGCCGGCTTGGGCGGCAGCAGGATATCCAGAAGGCGTTCTTCGGCCAGTTCAGCCGCACGCACCTTGACATGCTCCTGTTCTTCGGATTTGATCATGTTCACGGACAGCTCCACCAGATCCCGCACCATGGATTCCACATCCCGGCCCACATAACCGACTTCCGTGAATTTTGAGGCTTCCACCTTCAGAAAGGGGGAATTATCCAGCTTGGCCAGACGCCGCGCAATCTCTGTTTTTCCGACCCCTGTGGGACCGATCATGATGATATTCTTCGGTGAAATCTCCTCCGCCAGCTCTTTGGCCACATTCTGGCGGCGCCAGCGGTTCCTGAGGGCAATGGCGACCGCGCGTTTCGCATCCCCCTGTCCGATAATGTATTGATCCAGACGTTCCACAATCTGTCTGGGCGTTAACTGATTAGACGACATTAAACGTTTCTCCTTACTGACTCCGCTCCCCATCCGGGGCGGTCTCCATCTCCTCGATGGTGATACGGTTGTTGGTGTAGATACAGATCTCCGAGGCGATCTGCACCGATTCCCTTGCGATCTCCGTGGCCGATAAATCCGTGTGTCTGACGAGGGCACGGGCCGCCGCGAGGGCGTAGGGCGCCCCTGATCCGATGGACATGACGTCATCGTCTGATTCAATGACATCGCCGTTGCCCGAAATCATGAGAAAGTGATCCCTGCTGACGGCAATCATCAAGGCCTCGAGGTGCCTTAAAACCCGGTCCGTCCGCCAGTCCTTGGTCAGTTCGACTGCCGCCCGCAGCAGATTGCCGCTATACTGCTCCAGTTTCTGATCGAAACGGTCAAAAAGGGTAAAGGCATCGGCGGTCGTGCCGGCAAAGCCGACGATGACCTGATTATGATACAGCCGGCGAACCTTCCTGGCCCCATGCTTCATGACCGTCACATCAAATGTGACCTGGCCGTCGCCGGCAACGGTGACTCGACCTTTATGCCTGACGGCAAGGATTGTCGTTCCTGTGAATTTCATGTCTTCTCGGCCCCTCCCCTGGCCTTCGGGTGTGCTTTGTCATACACTTCCATGAGTCGGCTGACACTGACAGAGGTATATTTCTGGGTTGTGGACAGGCTCTCATGCCCCAGCAACTCCTGGATGGACCTCAGGTCGGCGCCGGCGTCCATCAGGTGCGTCGCAAAGCTGTGCCGCAGGGCATGGGGACTGATTTTCCGACTGATCCCGCTCATCAAAACCGCTTTATCCATGATGCGCTGCACGCTTCTGGGGGTCAGGCGCCTCCCCCTGCTGCTCAAAAAGACAGGGCCGTCGGGATGGTCCGCCTCCGGATGTAAAAGCGCTTCCCTTTTTTCCAGATAGGCCTTCAGCGCTGTCAGCGCCTGCCGGCCGACCGGAACAATCCGGACCTTCCGGCCCTTGCCGCGTATTTTGATCAATTCCTGTGCGTCATCGATCGCGTCCAGGTTTAATCCCGTCAGCTCGCTGAGCCGGATACCGGCTGAATAAAAGAGTTCCAGAATCGCCCGGTCCCTTAATCCCCTGGCATCCGTTGAGTGGTACACGCTCAGCAGCGTATTCATATCATCCACGGACAGAAAAGTGGGCATGTATTTTTCTGCCTTGGGCGTCTGCACCAGCTCCGCTGGGTTGATCTTGACGCGGCCTTCGCGCAACAGATAATTAAAAAAGGTCCTCAGTGCCGCTATTTTCCGACCGATGCTCGCCTTCCCGATCTTCTTCCGGTAAAGGGCGCCGAGAAAAGATCGAACCAGCAGATAATCCACTTCCGACAGGCCTTCTTCTCCGCGCTGCATCAGCGGCGCGTGATGCACCTCCAGAAACTCCCTGAACTGCTTCAGGTCCGTCAGGTAACTCTTCCTCGTGAGCGGCGACAGGTTGCGCTCAGCGGCCATGTGCATTTCAAAATCCTGGATGGCCTTTTCCATCTTGCCCTCGCTGGAAAAAAGCAAAAGCCACGAAAGCATTAAACATCAAGACTTTTTTAATCCCTCGTGGCGACCGACAGCCGCCTGCCCGCCTACATTTTATATTTCCCGAACTCTTCCGGAGACAGATTTTCCAGAAATTCCTGCAACTTATCTTCCTTGAGTTTATCCAGCTCCGTGGCTTTCACGCCAAAATCAATGGTACGCGACTTTTCGAGGACTTTGTCATCCACAAAAATCTGCGCGTTCGCTCTCAAGGCCAGCGCAATGGCGTCACTGGGACGGGCATCCACAACGAAGCGTTCGCCGTTCCTGATTAAATGAATGCTGGCGAAAAATGTATTGTTCCGCAGGTCGCAGATCTCCACGCTCGTAATTTCCACATTCAGGATCTTGAGGATGTCGTTCATCAAGTCATGGGTCATGGGTCTGGAAAAATTGATCTTTTCCATTTCCGTTGCGATCGCGCTGGCCTCGAACAGACCGATCCAGATCGGAATGGCTTTGCGTTCCTGAAGGTCCTTCAGAATGACAATCGGCGTATTGGTAATTGGATCAATGGTTAATCCGCTTACTTTCATTTCGATGAGCATGGGTCTTCCGCTCCTTCGGCCACCTCTCCCCGGAGGGAGTGCAGATAGGCCTTTTTAATCAGGACAGCACCGGTCTGGCCCGCAAGTTCCCGCCCTCCCCGGAAATTGACAATCTTGTTGGATCGCGTCCGGCCCGTCATATCTTTGTCGGAATTCTTGCTTTTCCCTTCCACCAGAACCTCCACAGCACGGCCTTCCAGACTTCGGTTCCGCTTCAGGGTATGTTTCTCCTGCAGGGTCTGCAACTGCTGCAGCCGTTCCGTCTTGATCTTTTCAGGAACCTGATGGTCAAACCCGACCGCCGCTGTTGACTCGCGCTCTGAATACTTGAAAGAAAACAGATTGTCAAACTGAACGGCCTCCATGAGCGCGAGGGTTGCCCGATGGTCCTCTTCGGTTTCCCCCGGAAACCCGACGATGAAATCGGACGTAATGCTGATTTCCGGACGAAAATACCGCAGCCCCTCTATCTTCTCCAGATACTGGTCACGGGTGTACCCCCGGTTCATCCTTCTGAGAATCGTGTCCGATCCGGACTGAACCGGCAGGTGGATGTGCTCGCAGAGGGCTTCCACTTCGGCGAAGCAGCGCATCAGGTCTTCCGACAAATCCTTCGGATGAGAGGTGGTAAAACGAATCCGTTCAATGCCTTTCATTTTGCCGATAGCCCGGAGCAGATCTGGAAACCCGGGGCTGCCGCTGATCGTTGTTCCAAAAGAGTTGACGTTCTGTCCCAGCAGCGTCACTTCCACGACGCCATGGTCAGCCAGTTTTTTGACCTCCGCAATAATGTCGTCGGCAGGCCGGCTTTCCTCCCGGCCGCGCACATGAGGCACGACGCAATAAGCGCAGAAGTTGTTGCATCCCTGCATAATGGTCACATAGGCGCTGACGGAGCCGTTGGCCGGTACGGCTGTGATTCCCAGGGACTTCACAGGCTGTTGAAAGTCCGTCTCCACAACGGGAGATCTGTTTTTTTCAACCCGGCGGATGAACTCAGGCAGGCGGTGGATGTTATGGGTCCCGAAAACAACATTCAGATAGGGCGCCCGGGCCAGAATCTTTTGCCCCCATTGCTGCGCCAGACATCCCCCCATGGCCAGAATCAGATCCGGCTTCCGCTCCTTCAACATCCGGAATCTTCCCAACTGGCTGAAAACCTTCTGCGCAGCCTTTTCCCGGATGCTGCAAGTATTAAGGAGGACCAGGTCGGCGCATTCCACCTCATCCGTCGTTTCATAGCCTTCTTCCGCCAGGAGCGTCACGATTTTATCGGAATCGTTGACATTCATCTGGCAGCCAAAGGTCTGAATATACAGATACTTCCGATCCAGCCGATTTTCTTTACAAATATTGCGACTCATACCGGGAGCAATTATTATAAGGCAAGGGGATAGTCAACACATTTTTACGGGAATCCTGCCATCTTTTAGGACCGATTTAATAAGGGTGATATGGGTGAATTCGTCTGGACACCGGCTGAGATATTCAGGGAAACATTTCGCGTCAGGCCGCATGATCTGACGGTCATCATCTGGATATTGCCGCAGCCAAAAGCCACCAAGGCGGATCATCGATTGCGTGAACATATGATCCTCTTCGCAGGCCAAGGCCCCCCTGAATCAACGCCATTGTTATTGATAAACTGATTTGGCTTGATTCCCCAAGGGGGAATGAAGCACATTTCTGGAGATTAACCACGTTTCCGTCGATGCATATTGGCTGGCATGAATATCATGATCAGAAATAAAATGATTATACCGCTCGCAAATAAATTCTTTCAACATGATGTCGGATAATTCACGATCTTTTTTGTTCTTGTCGAGATAATCTTCAATTGCGCCCGCTTTGATTATTATCTCGATTTTCTTGGAACGCTTGTTGGGGTTCTCCGGATCATTGTTGAGCTTCCAATCAATTTGTATTAAATGATCATTATTGAAAAAACGAGAAGTTACCCAGGCGTTCGCAGGGAAAATTGTTTTTATAAGCCTAACCCAGTAATCTAAAAGGTCTTCAGCCATTTCAACTCACATTCAAGTTTTATCGATCTCCTCCACCAGCCCCGGTTCGGCCGTATCTGAGACCGCGTTCGGAGTGTGCGTTTTCATATTATCTTTTTGCTGTTTAGCCATTAAGCGCTTTGAAGCCTTTTCTATTTGCTTCTGCTGCCTTGCTTTCTCTTTGGTTTGTTTGCCAAAGTTGT
>CAYXQK010000291.1:0-4740 GCA_964467445.1 uncultured Syntrophaceae bacterium | reverse complement strand
GAAAAGGCGTTTTTTGCAACAGCTCACAAATTTATGTAATGATGAACCTTATCCTGATCGGCATGAACCATAAAACTGCGCCCCTGGATCTGAGGGAGAGGCTTTCCATCTCCTGTGAAGGAGACATCCATCCCCTTCGGGAAATCATGAAAATCCCGAACCTGGGCGGCGTGATCTATCTGTCCACGTGTAACCGTGTCGAAGTCCTCGCCCAGACGACACAGACCCGGGAAACGGCGGAGCGGTTGCAGGATTTCATCCTTCAGCACGGCAATCTGTCCCGGGAAGAATTGATCCGCTGTCTCTATGTCCTGGAGGATCAGGAGGCGGTCCGCCACCTGTTCCGCGTCACGTCCAGCCTGGATTCGCTCGTGATGGGCGAGCCCCAGATCCTGGGCCAGGTCAAGGATGCCTACCGCCAGGCCGTGGAAAACGGGACGACCGGGATTATCCTGAATAAAATCATGCACTATGCCTTTCGCGTGGCCAAGCGGGTCCGGACGGAAACGGGGCTTGCCGCCAATGCCGTCTCGGTCAGCTTTGCGGCAGTTGAACTGGCCAAAAAGATCTTTGGCGGCCTGCAGGGAAAGACAGCGCTGCTGATCGGCGCCGGCGAAATGTCCGAGCTGGCCGCGCGTCATCTGATCAATTACGGGGCGGCACAGATTCTCATCGCCAATCGGACCCCGGCACGGGCGCAGCAGATGGCCGAAGAATTTCACGGCCGGGCTGTACCTCTGGATCAAATTGAAGAAACGCTAAGGGATGTGGATATCGTCATCAGCTCGACGGGCGCTCCGGGATACGTGATTACGGCCGCCATGGTCGCAACGGCGCTGCGCCGCCGCAAGAACCGCCTGCTTTTTCTGATCGATATCGCCGTCCCCAGGGATATTGATCCCGCCGCCGGCGCCCTTGAGAACGTTTTTCTCTATAATGTCGATAATCTTCAGGATATCGTAGACGAAAATGTCCGGGGCCGCATGCAGGAGGCGCAGAACGCGGAGGTCATCATCAACGAAGAAGTCTCCCGGTTTAACCGGTGGTACAATACACTGGCGGTGGTGCCGACAATCGTCTCCCTTAAGGAAAAGGCGGATTACATCCTCCGGGGGGAGCTTGACAGATCATCTGCCTGGATGCAGCATCTGACAGAGGAGGACCGAAAAAACATTGAAATCCTGGCTGGGTCCATTATCAACAAGATCCTCCACGACCCCATCATCAGCCTGAAGGAAGAAAGCCAGTATTATGCCGCGATCCCCTACGTGGCGGCATTGCGACGGCTGTTCAAAATGGAAGAATGATAAGGAGAATTCCATCATAACATCATTAAAAATCGGCACGCGGGGAAGCGCCCTGGCGCTGACACAGGCCAACTGGGTGGCGGACCGGCTCCGGGAGCGCTACCCGGCAATGAACATCGCAATCGTCGTCATCAAGACGAAGGGGGATATCATGCAGGATGTGTCCCTGGCAAAAATCGGCGGCAAGGGCGTCTTTGTCAAGGAAATCGAGGATGCCCTGTTGCGAGGCGACGTGGATATCGCCGTCCACAGCATGAAGGACGTCCCGGCCGAACTGCCGGAGGGACTTCATATCGGAACCATACCCGAGCGCGAGGATCCCCGGGATGTGCTGATCGCAAAAGACAACAAAAAGATGGAGTCGCTGCCCCGGGGGGCGCGCATCGGCACCGGGTCCTTAAGGAGGGGCATGCAAGTGCGGAATCTGCTGCCGGACGTTCAGATCGTCCCGCTGCGCGGCAACCTCGACACACGGATCAGAAAAATCGAAGCGGACGGCCTCGACGGCGTCATCGTCGCCGCTGCCGGCATCCGGCGCATGGGCTGGATTCAACGCGTGTCCCAGTTCATCCCCGTGGAAGTCATGCTGCCGGCAGTCGGACAGGGGGCGCTGGGCATCGAAACGCGAACCGGCGATTCATCCCTGGTGGAAATGCTGGCGTTTCTGAACCATTCCGCCACATCGATGGAAGTCGGGGCCGAACGGTCTTTTTTACAACGACTCGGCGGTGGTTGTCAGTTGCCCATTGCCGCCTACGCGCAGATTCGCGGCAAGGAGCTGACCTTGAGGGGACTTGTCGGCAGCCTGGACGGCCGGGCCCTGATCACTGATGAAGTCCGGGGAAACCCACAGGCCTACCGGATGCTGGGGATGCTGCTGGCTGAGCGTATTCTTGCGCGGGGGGGACAGGCCTTGATCGATCAAGCCTACCAGGGAGGAGACAATGCCTGCTAAAAAAGCAAAGCAAACGGGCAAGGTTTACATTATCGGCGCCGGGCCGGGCGATCCGGAGCTCATTACCGTCAAGGGCCTGCGCTGCATCCGGGAGGCGGACGTCCTGGTCTATGACCATCTGGTCAGCGAAGAACTCCTCTCCTGCGCAAAAGATTCCATCCGTCTGATTTATGTTGGGAAACAGGGCGGTGACCATACGCTGTCCCAAGACGAGATCAACCGCCGTCTTGTGGAAGAGGCCCGACAGGGGAAAATCGTGGCCAGGGTGAAAGGCGGCGACCCCTTCATTTTCGGGCGCGGCGGCGAAGAGGCGGAAGTCCTGGCAAAGGCGGGAATCCCCTTTGAAATCGTCTCCGGCGTTACGTCGGCCATCGCCGTCCCCTCCTATGCGGGAATTCCCCTGACGCACCGGGGTTACACGTCCACCGTGGCCTTTGTCACGGGCCACGAAGATCCGACCAAGGAAAAGAGCGACATCGACTGGGGGGCATTGGCCGGCATCGGCACGCTCGTTTTTCTCATGGGCGTCAAGAACCTTCCGAAAATCGCCGCCAGCCTGATCGCGCACGGAAAGGACCCCGAAACGCCGGCGGCTCTGATCCGCTGGGGAACGACGGCGGACCAGGAAACCCTGACCGGCACGCTGGCAAATATCGCTCAACACGCTGAAGAAAAAAAGGTCCTGCCGCCAGCCATTTTTGTCGTCGGCCGGGTCGTCGGTCTGCGCGACCCCCTGGACTGGTTCGAGCAAAAGCCCCTCTTCGGCAAGGGTGTGGTCATCACGCGGCCGGAGGCCCAGGCCGCAGAAATGCGGGAGCTTCTCTGGCAGCAGGGCGCCCGGACGATTGCTTTTCCGACCATCCGCCTTGTTGAACCGGAAAGCTGGCACGCGCTGGATCAGGCGCTGAAACGCATTGAATCCTACGACTGGATCATCTTTACGAGTGCCAACGGCGTTCGGTTCTTCTTCCGACGCCTGCAGGAGACAGGCCGCGATCTGCGGGATCTCAAGGGCATCCGGATCTGCACGATCGGGCCGGTAACGGCCTCCACGCTCGAGGCAATGGGTATCCGGGTGGATATGGTTCCGGACTCCTATATCTCCGAGGGTGTCGTCAGGGCCTCGAAAAACACGACCTCAACGGCCGCAAGATCCTGCTGCCCCGCGCCGAAATGGCCCGGGACGTCATTCCCGAAGGGCTTGCCGGGCTGGGCGCCGCCGTGGACGTCGTCACGGTTTACCGGACCATCGCTTCCGATCGAAAAAAAGAGGACCTGGAGCCGCTCATCGCAGCGGGGAAAGTGGATGTCATTACCTTTACAAGCCCCTCCACGGTGACTAACTTTATGGAGATCATGGGAAAAGGTTTTTCACTTCCGCAGCAGATCCGCATCGCCTGCATCGGTCCCGTCACGGCCGCCGCCGTGAAAAAGGCCGGGCTGCCCGTCGATATCATGCGGGAGGAATTCACGATCCCCGGCCTGGTTGAGGCCATGATCGAATATTTTAAGGGAACATCAACGTGATCGGCATTTCAAAGCTCTACTGTGGCGCCGTGGAACCCGGCGACGTGCTGCGTTACAACCGGGAGTCCGGCCGGCTGCCGTCGCATCTGCTGCAGTTTTCCAGGGACAAGAAACCCGTCGTCGTCTGGAACATGACCCGGCGCTGCAACCTCAAATGCATGCATTGTTATTCGAGCTCAAAGAACATCCCATACCGCAACGAACTGACGACCGATGAAGCCAAGGCGATGATCCGCGATCTGGCGGCCTTCGGATCGCCCGTGATCCTCTTTTCCGGCGGGGAGCCCCTGATGCGCAAGGACCTGCCCGACCTGGCCCGCTACGCCGTTGATCAGGGCATGCGTGCCGTGATCTCCACCAATGGCACGCTCATCACCGCCGAAAAGGCGGCCGTCTTCAGGGAAATCGGCCTGTCCTATGTGGGGGTCAGCCTCGACGGCATGAAAGCCACTCACGACCGTTTCCGCGGCAAGGCCGGGGCTTTTGACGCCGCGATGACGGGCATCCGGATCTGCCGGGATGCGGGCATCAAGGTGGGCGTGCGCTTCACGATCAACCGGCACAACGCGGCGGACGTCCCGGCAATTTTCGATCTGCTGGAAAAGGAGAACATCCCGCGCTGCTGTTTCTATCATCTGGTTTACTCGGGCCGCGGTTCGAAGCTGATCGAAGAAGATCTCTCCCATGAAGAGACGCTGGCGCTGCTTGAAATCATCATGGACCGGACCCGGGACCTCTTTGACCGCGGGCTGGAAAAGGAGATCCTTACCGTGGACAACCATGCCGACGGCCCTTATATCTACCTGCGGCTGCTCAAAGAAAATCCCGTGCGCGCCGCGGAGGTCCTGGATCTGCTGCAGATGAATGAGGGCAACAGCTCCGGCAACGGGATCGGCTGCATCAGTTGGGACGGCGAAGTTCATCCGGACCAGTTCTGGCGCGGTGTTTCGT
>CAYXQK010000290.1:0-4691 GCA_964467445.1 uncultured Syntrophaceae bacterium | reverse complement strand
GGCGATGTCGCAGCGGCTGATGGCCTTGATCGCCTGAATGACGCTGTATTTTTCGAGGGTCAGGCTGACGCGGCTTTTCCGCCTGATCCCGGCGGTGTCGACAAGCAGATAGGGGCGCCCCGCGAACGTGAAGGGCGTGTCGATGGCGTCGCGCGTCGTTCCTGGAACAGGATTGACAATCGTGCGTTCGTATCCGAGGATCCTGTTGACCAGAGAGGACTTGCCCACATTGGGCTTTCCAATCACGGCGATCCGGATCCGGTCCTCCACATCCGACGGCTCCGGCGTTTCAGGCAGCAGCCGGGTCACCTCGTCCATGAGTTCCCCCACGCCCAGGCCGTGCTCGGCGGAGACGGTATAGATGGTTTCCATGCCCAGTTGATAGAATTCATAGGACAGGGTTTCCTGCTTCAACCCGTCGATCTTGTTCACCGCATAAAAGACCGGTTTCTCAAAGCCGCGCAGCAGGGCGGCGATGTCGCGGTCCGCCGGCAACAGCCCTTCCCGCCCGTCCATCAGAAAGATAATGATATCGGATTCTTCGATGGCAAGCTGCGTCTGTTCGCGCATCTGGACAAGCATGCCCTCCGTCGCCGCCGGTTCGAACCCACCGGTATCGATCAGAATGTAAGGCTTGTCATTCCAGGTGCAGGCCGCGTAATTGCGGTCGCGCGTGGCGCCGGGCTGATCGATGACGATGGCCTTGCGCTGATGGGCGAGGCGGTTGAACAGGGATGATTTTCCGACATTCGGCCGGCCGATAATGGCGACAACGGGTTTCACGGTGAATCTCCTCACTCCCCTCACTTGTTGAAATAGCCGAACTCCTTGAGCATTTTTTCATCATGGGTCCAGTTCTTCTGGACCCGGACGAATAATTCCAGGTAAATCTTCGCGTTAAAGAATTGTTCCAGGTCCATGCGGGCCTTTGTCCCGATTTCCTTCAGCTTGGCCCCTTTTTTTCCGATCAGAATCCCCTTCTGGGAATCCTTTTCCACATGAATCGTCGCCTGGATGCGGATGAGACGCTTCTGTTCATCCTCCTTGAACGCATCGACGATCACGGCCGTTACATAGGGGATTTCCTGACGGGTCAGCATAATGATCTTCTCCCGGATGATCTCTGCCGCAATAAAACGTTCCGGACAGTCCGTCATCGTGTCCTCTGGAAAACAGGCGGGTCCTTCCGGAAGAGCCTGTAAAATCTCATCGATGAGCGGCGGCAGGCCGTCGCCGGTCCGGGCCGACAGGGGCACAACGGCGGCAAATGGGCGCAGTGTGTGGAGTTGATCGATCAGGGGCAGGAGTTGTATCTTTTTCACCAGATCGATTTTGTTGATGACCAGGATGACCGGCATGGCGCCTTCCGGCAGGGATTTTATAATGAATGGATCTGCCGGATGAACGCCGGCCGCGGCTTCCACCAGCAAGAGCAGAATATCCACGCGCCCGAAGGTGTCCTTTGCGACATTGACCATGTGGCGGTTCAGCGCGGAGTCGGCCTGATGAATACCCGGGGTATCCATGAAGATCATCTGTCCTTCGGCCTGGTTCCGGATGCCCATGATCCGGTTGCGCGTGGTCTGGGGTTTGCTCGTCGTGATCGCGATTTTTTCGCCGACGAGGGCATTGAGCAGCGTCGATTTCCCGACGTTTGGCCGTCCGATGATGCCGATAAATCCGGATTTAAACAATGTTTTGTCTCCTAATGGGTTAGACTTTCAGAAGAACGATAAATTGTAAAGAAAGTCGATTGCCTGCGATCTCACTCATGACGGATTATATCTGTTTTTTCAATATCGTCAACCGGGTAATGCGGAGAGGCTCATTCTCCGCAGCGGACATGAAGCGTTCCGGCGGGCTGTGCCGCATCCGGAAAAACCCGAATGCCCGAGAGGCCGAAGCGATTTTGCAACGTTCGCATGTTTTCATTCCTCAGTCCCCGAAACGCTGACTGCTCTTTGGGGCAGACGGAAAAAACCACGACTTTTTTCTGAAAATCCCCCCTTGAAAGCAGGGAGAAAGCCCTGTCGAAAAAAATGGATGATTCGACGAGAAACCGGAAGGCCGGATGATAGGGGCCCGCGATGACCGTTCCGCGCTTTTCCATCTCCGGCGTCGTTTGCAGGCCGATGCGGATGACGGGAATGCCGGCGGCGGCAAATTTCAGCAAGGCCGATTTGCAGAGCAGGACAGCCTCGTCAAGCGTCAGCGGTTCATAGCGTCCATTCCGGTAGTCATGCTCCAGCCGGGTTTCCGTGAAAACAAGGGTCGGATGAATCCTGACCGTCTGCGGCTGTAGGGCGATGGTCCGGTCAACGGAACAGGCAAACCCCTTACGGTCGTCTCCCGGCAGGCCCGCCATCAGATGGATGCCGACCTCAAACCCGTTGGCCCTGAGCAACTGCACAGCGTTTTCGACATCCTTGTTTGTATGCCCTCTGTCGGCCCGCTTCAGAACGTCATCGACCAGGGATTGGGCGCCAATCTCCACGGTTTGAACATCATACCTTTTCAGGAGATCCAGCCGTTCCTGGTCAATACAATCGGGTCTCGTGGAAATGCGGACGGCGCTGACCAATCCCTCTTCAAGGAAGGGTTTCGCATACAGAAGCAGGCGGGTCTGGTCCTGCTTTTCCATCCCCGTGAAATTACCGCCGTAAAAGGCAATCTGCACCTGGTCCGGTTTTTTTTTGATGTGTTGAAGATGAGAAATGACCGTCTGACGGAAGAACGCCTCCGAAACGTCCTTTGGGTAAGGCCCCACCGTTTTTTGCTGATTGCAGAAGATACAGCGATGCGGACAGCCCTGATGCATAATAAAGATGGGAATGATCAGCGGCATGGTCATCCCTGCCCGGCGGGAGAAAGCGTTTCCAGAATCCGGATCGCCTTTTCGGCGGCGCGTTGTTCCGCTTCTTTCTTGTTCTTGCCGATTCCGGTTGTCTGGATGCGATCGGCAATGGAGATCTGGATTTCAAAAAGCTTGTCATGGTCCGGTCCGGATTCATGGATCAGGGTGTAACGGGGCGTCTCCTTAAACATCTGCTGGCTGATTTGCTGCACGGTCGTCTTGTAATCCCGGTACGTTCGATAGCCTTCTTCGATCAGCGGTGTGAAAAGACGCCGGATCAACGTCGCGGCTTCTTCAAATCCGCCGTCCAGATAAATGGCTGCGATCAGGGCTTCCAGGGTGTTGGCAAGCAGCGAGAGTTTGCTGCGCCCGCCGGAGGCCTCCTCCCCTTTGCCCAGCAGCAGGTAATCTCCAAGCCGGAATGATTTTGCCATTTCCGCAAGTGGCTGTTCGGTGACCATGGCGGCGCGCAACTGCGAGAGCGAACCCTCCTGATAATCGGGGAAGTTCTTCATCAGCAAATCACTGATGCAGAGATCGAGGACGGCGTCTCCCAGAAATTCGAGCCTTTCATTATCATGGCCCGTCTCGGAAGGATTTTCGTTGAGATAGGACCGGTGGGTCAGAGCGGTATTCAGCAAGGAATCGTCCCGGAAACGATAGGCGATCATCTGCTGAAGATGGTCGAGGGCCATGATTCTTTCTTCAGACATCTGCAATCCTTCCATGGAGCTTTCCATCCTGACAGCGATCCGCCCGGACCTGAACAATTTGATTGACCCGCGTAACATCCCCATCCTCGAGCATGACCGGGATATAATTGTCTGAGAATCCCTTCCATAGACCGGTTTTCCGGTCCGGTTTGCCTTCCACCAGAACGGCCATTTTTTCGCCGAGAAATCGTTGCGCAAAGGCCGTGCGTTTCCTTTTTCCGAGGCTCCGCATGCGCTCGGCCCGGTCTTTTTTGTCCGCATCGGAAACCTTGCCGGACATCTCAGCCGCCTCTGTTCCCGGACGTTCCGAGTAGGGAAAGACATGCAGATAGGCCACAGGCGAATCCGCAATGAATTGTATCGTGCGCTCAAAAGCCTGCTCGTCCTCGCCGGGGAAACCAACCATGACGTCGAGGCCGACGGCCAGATCCGGGACCGCCCGCCAGATTTTTTCAAGCAGATGAGCGAAAAATGCCGAATCGTAGGGTCTGCCCATGCGGTTCAGGATGCCGTCGTCGCCGCTCTGCAGGGGAATATGGAGATGGCGGCATAATATCCTGGAATGCTCAAATAATGCAATCAGCGAATCCGTGATCTCCATGGGCTCAATGGAGCTCAGACGCAGCCTTTCGATGGCTCGATGGTCGCTCACGGCTTTGACAATGGTGAAAAGGCCTGTGGGAGGCGTCAGATCCACCCCATAGGCGCCCAGGTGAATCCCCGTCAGCACGATTTCCATGAATCCGGCGCGGCTCAGTTCGTCAATTCGGTTGAGGACTTCCCTTTCCGGGACGCTGCGGCTTGGCCCCCGCGCGAAGGGGACGATGCAGTAACGGCAGCGGCTGTTACAACCGTCCTGGATCTTGAGAAAGGCCCGGGTATGGCCTTCGAACCGGACCGGCTTCAAGCTCGACAGATCAGGGGGGAAATCTGCAAGGTTCGGCAGCACTGTTTTCTCCAGAGGCTTTGCCGCTGCGATGGCTTCCGGAATCATGGCTTTCTGATCTGTGACGAGCGCCACCCCGGGCATTTTTCTGAGAGCATCGGCGGCAAGCTTGGCATAACAGCCCGTGACGATGATTTGCGCCCGTGGATTGGCTCTGGCGGCCCGCCGGACAAGCTGG
>CAYXQK010000289.1:0-5570 GCA_964467445.1 uncultured Syntrophaceae bacterium | reverse complement strand
CTGGCGATCTTGCCGATCGAGGCCTCGTGGGTCAACTCGGCATCGGGATGTTTTGCCTTCAGCGCCGGAATCGTCTCGTTGGTGCCGTTGTCAATGATAATGGCGTCGCACTCGATATGGCCGAAGCATTTGGCCAGCGCCTCCATCGTGGCATAAAAAAACTGTTTCGAGTCCCCTTTCATGACGGAGCGCGAAATCATATTGGCCCGGCTGTTTTCGCCGGACAGGATAATTTCATTTCGTGAAACGGCCGTCTGGTCGTATTCGGTCATCACCCGTTCCGTGATCAGCAGGAGACTGCCGGCTGCCAGGGTCGCCTCATTGGTCCGGTTGGCCTCATCCACCCCGCCGATCTGGGTCAGCTCCATCTCAGCCTGGGCGCCTTCCGCCAGAAAGACTTTCGTCGTCGGGTTCAGGCTTCGCTTCCCGCGTCCCGGTCCGGTGGCAAAATGCTTCTCCACATATTTGACTTTCGCCTTCTTCCCGACCTGGAAGTCATGGATGCCCGCATGCCCCTCCGGTTCCGGACCGCCGCAATGGATCCCGCACCCGGCGATGATGGTCACATCGGACCCCTCTCCGATGATGAAATGGTTGTAAACGACATCGTAAAGACCCGCCTGACTCAAAATCACGGGAATATGCACGGATTCGTTAACCGTTCCCGGTTTGATGGTGACGATGATGCCTGTTCCGTCCGCGTTCGTTTCAATATTGATGTTGGCGGAAACATCCCGGGCCAGAAGTTTTCCATTTTTCCGGATATTATAGGCCCCCTTGGGGATTCCCTCAAGGTCGGCGACCGCCTTCAATAGATTTTTATCTAAAACATTTAACATCATCGGTGCTCCCGCATATCTTGTAATTACAAATACTCATATCCGTCAGCATGGGCAGGGCGCTGTTCAAATTGCCCACATAAGCCAGGCGACCCTGGTTCACAAGCAAAACGATGTCCGCCGCTTCGAGAAAAGCACGGTTATGGCTGACCACAATCGTCGTCGTGGAGTGTTCCTCCTGTTCCCGCTTCAACAGACTGACCATGGGACCGATGGTCCAGAGATCGATCCCCGTATCCGGTTCGTCATAGATGGCCAGTTTGGGGTTCCGGGCAATCGTGGTGGCCAGTTCGATCTTCTTGATTTCCCCGCCGGAGAGCTTGGCATCCACGGGCTGGTCCAGAAAAGAAAGGGAACAGATGCCGACGCGCCGCAGAAGCGCCAGCAGCGTCATCTCGTCATCGGTTCCGGCCGCAATGGCCAGCAGATCCCGGAAGGTGATCCCCTTGAACCGCGCGGGCTGCTGGAAGCTGTACCAGATGCCTGCCTCTGCGCGCTCCGTAATGGAAAGTCCGGTAATATTTTTTCCATCAAACAGGATGTCTCCGGCAGTTATCGGATTGATTCCCATGATCAGCTTGGCCAGGGTGGTCTTCCCGCTGCCGTTGGGACCCGTCACGGCATAAAACTTTCCTTTCTCAAAGGTAAAATTGAAACCGTCGATGATGGTCCGCATGGATGCGCCGTTGTTTGCGTCCGCAACAGGGACGGAAAAAAACAAATCTTTCAGCTCAAGCATATACGACCTCTTAAAATATTAATGATCCAAGATGTTATTTATGTTTCCTATTTGAGACCGGTGAAAAATGGCTTCGCCGCGTCTCAAAAATCTTTTCCGCTAAGAGGACGATCAGACGTAAGCATGATTCACGATAAACCGCTGACGTAATCTCTGGAAAGGCGGAAAACATTTGATTCGCCGCTTGCGAACCATTTTGCACCGGTTATGCAAAGTTTGTATGTTTTCATTGGCCGGCTACGTTACAGGTAAGACCGCCCGCCCCGATAGTGCTTCCGGTAATAGGCCTGGGCCAGATTATCCGTACGGATTTTCTTGCCCCTGCCGGGTGCATGGATAAACTGCCCGTTCCCGGCATAGATACCGACATGGGAAATCTTGCCGGTGCCCGCCGTTGAAAAAAAAACGAGATCCCCCTTCTCCAGATTGCTCTGTTCAACCGGGGCGCCGGCTTCAAATTGCTCGCGCGAAACGCGGGGAAGGTCGAGCCCGTTCAAGTGATAGACCGCCATGGTCAGACCGCTGCAATCAAAACCCGCGTCCGAGGAGGTTCCACCCCAGAGATAGGGAACGCCGATAAAACGCCCCGCTGTCTTGATCAATTCCTCCCGGAGATAGGCATCGCCGTACTGCGCCTGCCTGGCCACGGTGAATTCATTCGGGCTGACAATATAGAACTGGTCAATGACACCGACGGCCTGAAGCAACTCCGCACGCTCACGGGTCTCCTGGAGGGACGAGAAATTACCGAATTGAACCTTATAGAGGCCTTTCTCCGCAACAAAGTAGGAAGCATTCAAACCGCCTGCCTGCAGGGTCTCCGTGAGCCGCGCCGCATTCTCCACCTTTGAAAATGCGCCGGCCTGAATGGCATAACCCAACCGCGCCAGTTTCTTCTTCGCACGCGGCGCAGTGATCGTTTCCTTCGCTTTTTTCTCCGGCAAGCGCGGATAGTCGCCGCTCCTTGCGGCGCATCCGGCTGCAAGGACGGTACCCATCAGGATCAGGAAAAAGCTTCGGACCAAGGATGCAGTCTTTATCATTACACGCTCACTGTGGGCGATTCTTTAGCAAAATTCAAATATAAATTCAAGTCGATAATCATACAACAAGAGAGCCTGTCGGCCTGAAAAAATTTGCTTTACCGTCGTTCAGCCGGTCATTGACTTTGCCATTGAATCGTCATAAGCTCCGCGCCAATTTGCAAGGAGCAGAAGGGACGGGCGGCATGGCCTGGTCCCGACAGGAATCAATGGGCCGGATCAGGAAGATCTACTGGGGATGGTTTGTCGTCGCGGGCGCGTTTCTGGTGCTGAGCATCAACTACGGGGCGCGCTACTGTTTCGGCGTCTTCGTGAAGCCCATGGCGGCCGATTATGAGTGGTCCCGGTCTGTTATTTCCCTCGGCGCTTCCCTCAACATGCTGGTTTATTCGGTCTGCGCCATTTATATCGGCCGGCTGCTGGATAAAATGGCGCCGCGCTGGATCATCACCTGCGGCGCTCTGCTTGCCGCGCTCAGCCTGATCCTCACGAGCTTCGTTAAAACCCCCCTGCAGTTCTACCTGGTCTATGGACTGCTGCTCGGAGCGGGCTCCTCCTGCATGGGGGTCGTGGTCTGCAATCCCTCGGTGAGCAAGTGGTTCATCCGCAAACGCGGCCTCGCCATCGGCATCACCACCATGGGGATCAGTTTCGGTACCATCCTGCTGACGCCGGCGGCCGGCTTTCTGGTAAAAGATTACGGCTGGCAAAGCGGGTTTCTCTTTCTGGGCGCCGTCACCTTTGTCATCGGCGTCAGCCTCTCCCAGTTGCTCCTCGGGAAAACCCATCCGGAGGCTTACGGGATGCAGCCGGACGGAGAAAAAGACCCGGCCTTGGTCATTAAAATTCAACCTGAGCAGCACCACCCGACGAAGCTGCCGGTGTCCAGGATACTGACCGATCGCCGTTTCTGGATCTTAGGAGGATGCTTCAGCCTGGCGGTCATGGCCCTGATGTCCGTCTTTGTTCACCAGGTCGCTTATGCGCTGGACAACCACATCGAAAAAGTCGCCGCCGCCTCATCGCTGGGAGCAATCGGCCTGGCGGGATTCTGCGGCCAGTTTTTTTTCGGCTGGCTCTCCGACCGGATCAAAGACGCCAAATACGCTGCTGCGCTCGGGATGGTCATCATGGCCGTGGGGATGTTCACGCTTCTGGAGGCAACAACGGCAAGGCGTCTTTATTTCTATGCCATCATTTTCGGCTTCGGTTACGGCTCCCTGGCCCCGATGATGCCGATTCTTGCAGCCGACCGTTTCGGACGGCATGTCATGGGATCGGTGTATGGACTGCTGACATTTTTCATCGGGATCGGCGGCGCCGTGGGTCCGATTCTGGGCGGCCTCATTTTTGACGCCCTCGGATCCTATACCCGCGTCTGGCAATTGAACATGATCCTGCTGGCTGTCGCGGCGCTCGTGATCCTGACGCTGAAGAAGCATCGTCCCGCTTCATGATTTCTGTTGACAAGGACCACCGGATTGTCCATAATTCCCGGCAGTAGACCGTTTCGGGATGATGTCCATCCCCCTTCGTATCAAAATGAGCTGCGTGATCCTGCTATGAGAAAGTTGCTCCTTACCGCAATCTTTATACCCTTATTGGTCTTCTCCTTGGCTCAGGCCATACAGGCCCAAGAGGCCGTAACGGATATGCAGAGACAGGCGGAGGCGTTGAAAGAGACCCGGGAAAGCCTCCGGTTGCTGCAGGAACGCCAGGCCGACATCGGCGCCGATATGACGACTCTCGCCGATCAGATACGCAAACTCAGGGGGGATCTGGAAGAGATCAGCGGCAACCCGGAGCGGCTCAAAGGTGATCGCCAGGAGATACAGACCAGACTGAACGATCTGTCGGCACGGTTGCGGGTAATTGAAAATCTTGTGGGAGCCGGTGAAATCAAATCGACCGCGAAAGACCCAAAAGCGGAGCAGGCGCAGACCAAACCCCCCGAACCGCAAAAGGAGGGAAAACCGGATCTGAAGGAATCTTATTTCGAAGCCTACAATGATTTCAAAAGCGGTAAATACGATGAGGCCCGCGGAAAATTTCAGGCCTTTTTGAAACAGTTCCCGAACGCGTCTCTGTCGAGCGGCGCCCAGTTCTACATTGGGGAATGCTACTATGTACAGGAAAACTTTGAAAAAGCGATCCTGGAATACGACAAGGCGATCAAGAATTACCCCAAGGGCGACAGGGTCCCCCATGCCCTTCTGAAGCAGGGCCTTTCCTTTCTGAAACTCGGCGACAAAACCGGCGCCAGAATCCTGCTTGAGAAACTCTCGGCGGATTATCCCGATACGCACCAGGCCAACATCGCCAGATCAACGCTCGCTACTTTAAAATGACCTGCGCACCTTTTCAGGGCGGCAAAACAAACCACCGGCCGGGCGTCAGCCGGCCCACTCCGATCTCTCTCCGGTTCACGGGAGGCGCTTACCCGAAGAGACCGCACGTCCACGGCCTGAGGAATCCCAGCCGGCCAAGGAGGTAAAGCAGCACCAGCAGAATCACCAGCAGCAGGATCAGTCCGGACCAGCTGGTCTTCTTCTCGGCAAAGGGGTCTCCCTGCTTGCGCACAGCACCTTCCGGCAGCGCGGCGACTTTCGTCAACGAACCGCCGAATGGGATATTGATCCGGACCCTGGCATTGACCGCCCAGCCATTGGAATCGAGGATGGGCGCGAGATTGCGCTGCCGGAGTTTCAGCCAGGCAAGGATCATTGAAAAACTCGAAATGAGCAGTATCAATCCTCCCAGCACAAGGGGCATCTGCCACCATAGCAGTTTCAAGAAGCCCGTGAAGACGGCGGCAAGGGCTGTCCCGATGGCGCCGATGGCGAGACCGATAGCGGCAAAAATACCAGCGAACTTGGCAACGTCGAAAGGAGGGGCCGGCACGGCGGCCTTCTGAGAGGTTTCCGCAACCCCGGCAGCCGCTTTGTCCGT
>CAYXQK010000288.1:0-2851 GCA_964467445.1 uncultured Syntrophaceae bacterium | reverse complement strand
TGGGGTTCGCAGTTTTTTAAGGTTCTCTCCGCCGGACAAATACGGCAGGCTTTGTTTCTATTATGCAGCGCTTCATAGCAGTGCCTTCCGTTCAATTGGCCGGGCTTCAGGTTAAACGAGGCACGCATCGCCTTATTGGCCCAGATCACCCTCAAATCCGTATCCAGATACAAGACAAGCTCCGTCATGGAATCAAGGATAACCGCTTTCTCCTGTTCCGATTTTCTGAGCGCTGCAAGCGGCTGGAATTTTTTCTTCTGCATTGGGAAGGGCCTGCAAAGATGTTTCATTGGATTGAAATAATTTTTCGGAAGTTGTTGAAAAAATCCCCTCGCCGAAGTCTCTCCCGCATGAGCCCCTCGGCAGGCGGAAGATAACGGGTATTTTCGGGAATGTCCATATTATTTTACTTCGCCGCAGGCAAATCCCGATGAAATGTTTCGTCCGGTCCGTTCTTGACAATTATTCCATATTTGTGATTATCATCCACCTCACTCCGAATACGGCAGCATATATTGTTCGCGTCCTTATGGGCGGATGGGAAAACCCCTTTAACGCCTGGGATGTACAAATCAAAATGTTAAAAAGGAGACTGTTCGTGACATTGATTGAGACAACGATAAAAAAAATCACCCCTGCAGATGCTTCCATCCGGCATCAGGCCAGGACACGCCTGGAACAGCTCACGATGCCTTACTGGGCGCTGGGACGAATCATGGATCTGGCCGAAGATCTGGCCGCCATGACGGGTTCTCTCAATCCCCCGGTAACCCGCAAGACGGTGGCGACCATGGCCGGCGACCACGGCGTCACGGCACAGGGGGTGAGCAAATACCCGCAGGAGGTGACCGCCCAGATGGTCTACAACTTCGTCCAGGGCGGGGCCGGAATCAACGCACTGGCCCGTCTGGCCAGCGCGCAGGTCGTGGTCGTGGACATGGGCGTGGCCGGCGATCTCGGCGCCCTTGCCGCAGCGGGAAAAATCATCTCCAGGCGAATTGGCGCGGGAACAAAAGACATGGCAGTCGGTCCGGCCATGTCGCGGGAAGAGGCCCTCCGCTGTGTTGAAGCGGGCATTGAGGTTGCTCTGCTTCTTGCCGACTCGACGGATCTCTTCGCGACCGGCGACATGGGCATCGGCAACACAACGGCCAGCAGTGCCATTGTTTCGGTGTTCAGCGGCGTATCAGCGGCAGAGGTCACGGGCCGGGGAACCGGCATCGAGGAAGAGCAGTTTCTCCATAAAATCCGAATTATTGAACTGGCCCTGCGGGTCAACCGGCCGGACCCCTCAGATGCGCTCGATGTCCTGGCCAAAGTCGGCGGTTTTGAAATCGGCGGAATCGCCGGCCTGATACTGGGGGCGGCCTCGCTGCGGAAGCCCGTGCTCATAGACGGTTTTATTTCGACGGCGGGCGCCCTGATTGCCGCCTGCCTTTCGCCGACGGCCCGGGACTACATGATCGCCTCCCACCGCAGCCTGGAACAGGGGCACCGGATTGCCCTGTCTCATCTGGGGAAAAAACCGCTCCTGGATCTGGATCTGAGGCTCGGTGAAGGCACCGGCGCCGTGCTGGCGATGAATCTCGTTGAGGCGGCGGTGCGCATTCTGACCGAAGTGGCCACCTTTGACGAGGCCGCCATCTCCAAGGCAAGCCCATGAAGGGATTTTTCGCAGCGATGAAATTTCTCACCGTTCTGCCCGTCCCCGGCGGTTGGAGCGGCGATGAAAAAACACTGGCGCGCAGCGTCCCTTACTTCTCCCTCGTCGGCTTGCTGATCGGCCTCATCGCAGCCGCTTTTGATTACACCATCGGTCAAATCCTTCCCCTGCTGCCGACCAGTGCGCTGACCATCATCTTCCTGATCGGCCTGACCGGGGGATTGCACATGGACGGGCTTGCGGACACGGCAGACGGCTTTTTGAGCGCCCGGCCCCGCGACAAAATGATGGAGATCATGCGGGACAGCCGGATCGGGGTCATGGGGGTTCTGGCGGTCGTCTCCGTCGTGCTGCTGAAGATCACGCTTCTAACGGTTATTATAACCTCATCGCGGTGGGTCGTGATTCTGATCATGCCGCTGGCGGGCCGTGCGGCAATAATCGCCCTGATGACCGCCCTGCCTTACGCCCGCCCGGAAGGCGGACTGGCCACCCTGTTTGCCGGCAGTTGCTCCTGGCTGTATGTTCTCTGGGCCTGGGGGCTGATGTTTGCGGTTTCGGGCGGACTGGCTCAGGGACTCGGCCTTGCCGCAGCGCTCCTTGCGCTGGTCTTCACCGTTCTCTTCTATCTTTATAATCGCAGCAAGCTCGGCGGTTATACCGGCGATACGCTGGGCGCCATTTGCGAGCTTGCAGAAATAACCCCGCTGCTGGTTGGGGTTATTTATTATCACCTCTGGGCTCGATAACGGCTTCGTCGCAAAGCGTTCTGCCGTTCATGCACCTTTCGGCCGGACCGGGGCAAATCCGTATTCCTTGTCCTGGACGCGGAAAACGGCTCGCTCCTCTTCATTCTCGATCAGCTTTCCCTCGATGATACGCTTGCAGCCAAAGTCATAGAAGGTGATCTGGTGCGTGGGCATGGTTTTTTCGTCGATGCCCCTGGCTTTGTAGGACTGCTGCTGCTCTTCGGCGGACAGCGCCCGCATTGTCAGCTTCTGGCAACGCTCGCGGTTTTCCTCGTCCCCGCAGCGGATCGAAACCACATAATTTCCGTGAAATTTGATGGGCATTTTGATTTCCATTAAAACTTTTCCTCCCCCATGACAGTTTTGATCACCGCTTTCCAATTCCCTGTATAGAAAAACGCCAATGCCCTATACCATCTTTGAATGCATTTATCCAGAT
>CAYXQK010000287.1:0-3361 GCA_964467445.1 uncultured Syntrophaceae bacterium | reverse complement strand
CGGAAGGAGGAACTCCTGGTTCCGAAAAATAACCTGAACAGGATCTGGATTCTCAGACGGCTGCTGCAGGAGATGAATCCGGTGGACGCCATGGAGTTCATTATCGACAAGGTCCGGAAAACGGAATTGAACCAGGTCTTTCTGGATTCCATGAACCAATAAATGACGGCTTCGTCAGTAAATAAAGTAGTTGTATTTATTTTTTTTATGTCTATAATACTGCCCCCTGCCTTCAGGCCGCAATATTTAGCGGCAATAAGGGGCTTGTCATTGAGGAGGATAGAGAGTTGCCATGAAAGAAGGGATTCATCCGGAATATAAAGAAACAACCGTCACCTGTGTCTGCGGGAGTGTCATTGAAACCCGGTCAACCAAAAAGGATATCAAGGTGGAGATCTGTTCACAGTGCCACCCCTTTATGACGGGCAAACAGAAGATCATGGATACCGCCGGCCGGGTTGAACGGTTCATGAACAAGTACGCCGGCCAGGGGCAGAAAAAAACAGGTTAGCCAACCCAGCACTTCTCTTCAGGTTTTCCCATGGCGCCCGTCGAGCCTTACCGGGACCGTTTTCTCCTGGCGGCAGGCCGGCGCTTCAGTCCATTATTTATCTTGCCTGCCTTTTTTGCTTTGCGCTGAAATCATGATATGAAGGAACTATGTTTAAAAGACTCAAAGAAATCGACGCCAGGTACCGCGAGATCGAATCCTGCCTGAGCGATCCTGAAGTGGTGAGCAAGCAGCCGCTCTATCAGAAGTATGCCAAGGAACATGCGGATCTTTACGACCTCGTGGAGGCCTTTCGGGAATACGAGAAGGTCCAGGGACGGATCGAAGAAGGGCAGGCCCTGCTGCGGGAAAACGACGAGGAACTCAAGTCGATTGTCAAGGAGGAATTGCCCGAACTCCAAAAACGACTGAATCAGCTTGAAGAACAGATTAAAATCCTCCTGCTGCCGAAAGACCCGAACGACGACCGGAATGTTTTTCTGGAAATCCGGGCCGGAACGGGTGGCGATGAGGCGGGCCTCTTCGTGGGGAATCTTTTCCGCATGTACGCCCGGTACGCAGAAATGCGACGCTGGAATGTGGAGATTATCAGCTCTACACCCGCAGGCGGAATGGGCGGATTCAAGGAAATCATCGCCTTGATTGCCGGCCAGGGCGCGTACAGCCAGATGAAATATGAAAGCGGCGTTCACCGGGTGCAGCGGGTGCCCCTGACCGAAGCCCAGGGACGGATTCACACCTCCGCCGTGACGGTGGCGATTCTGCCGGAAGCCGATGAAGTGGAGGTCAACATTGATCCCAATGAACTGCGGATCGACGTCTATCACTCCAGCGGACATGGTGGCCAGAGCGTCAATACGACGGATTCCGCCGTCCGGATTACCCATTTGCCCACGGGGCTCGTCGTAACCTGCCAGGATGAAAAATCCCAGCTGAAAAACAAGGCCAAGGCCATGAAAGTCTTGCGGGCGCGCCTGTTGGACGCCATGGTGGCCAAGCAGAATCAGGAAATTTCCGAAAACAGGCGGAGCCAGGTGGGGACCGGTGACCGGAGCGAACGAATCCGGACCTACAATTATCCCCAGTCGCGTGTGACGGATCACCGGATCAACATGACCCTCTACAATCTGGATAATTATCTGGACGGGAATATCCAGAACGTTATCGATGCCCTGACGACCCATTTTCAGGCCGGGGCCCTGAAGGGATCGACGAACTGACGACCAACTTATTTTGCATGGAACATCATAGGGGTTGTCAAAACACATCGCTTTTAATGAAATCGTAAAAAAAATCGATAACGGGGTCTTTCCCCCGGGGGGAGCAAGGACAGGGTGTGCAAAAAATGACGCACAGTGAAGTCATGACACTCGGGAGCTGCATCCATCGGGCCGCACGGGATTTCGATGAGCAGGGACTGGCGTCACCGCGACTGGATGCGGAGGTCCTGCTGGCGCACGCCCTGAAGGCGGATCGTTCGTATCTGTACCGGCATCCGGAAGAACCCATGAATCGGGAAGCGGCATCAGCCTTTCAGGCTCTGACTGCGCGGCGTCTCCGGGGCGAACCGATGGCCTATCTGCTGGGACTCAAAGAATTCTGGTCGCTGGTCTTTGAGGTGAACGAGCAGGTCCTGATTCCGAGACCGGACACGGAATGTCTTGTAGAGGAAGTCCTGAAGGCAGGTTGTGTTGCCGTCTCTGCCAATCTCCGCATTCTGGATCTGGGAACCGGAAGCGGGGCCATCGGTGTTGCACTGGCATGGGAACTGCCGCATGCCCATGTCGTTGCGACGGACCTATCGCCGGGGGCCCTGGAGGTTGCCCGGCGCAATGCAAGACGCCACGGCGTTGAACAACGGATGACCTTTCCGGTGGGCCATTTATTTACCCCTTTATCGGGGAAATTTGATATAATTGTTTCGAATCCGCCCTATATCTCCGCCACGGAGTTTGAGTCGCTTCCGGTGGGCGTGCGCGGGTATGAGCCAGCGTCGGCATTGCTGGCCGGTTCCGATGGGACCTTTTTCCATGAACAGATTATTACCGGGTGTGCCGAATACCTGAACGAGGGCGGATGGCTCTTCCTGGAAATCGGGTCAGAACAACGTCAGCGGGTCGAAGCATTGCTTGCGGCCTCGGATTTATTTGAAAAGATCCGGTTCCGCCGGGATGATGCCGGCCTGGACCGGGTGGCGGCGGCAAAGAGGAAATAAGCATCATGGACAAAATGATCATCCAGGGCGGCAGGCGGCTTAGCGGCGAGGTGCAGATCAGCGGTGCGAAGAACGCAGCCCTGCCGATCATGTGCTCCGCACTGCTCACGGAAGGCTGGAACACCTACCACAATATTCCCGATCTCATGGACATCCGGACGATCAAAAAACTCCTGGGCAGCTTCGGCGTGGCAATCGAGGGAGAAGAAACGGTCCGGGTGAACGCAGCCAATCTCACGCGCTGTGAAGCGTCCTATGACCTGGTCAAGACCATGCGGGCGTCCATTCTGGTGCTCGGTCCCCTTGTTGCCCGGATGGGGGTAGCCCGGGTATCACTTCCCGGCGGCTGCGCCATTGGCGCCCGGCCTGTGAACCTTCATATCAAGGCGCTGCAGGATATGGGCGCAGACGTTGAACTCAAGGCGGGATATATTGAGGCCCGTGCGGAAAGACTCCGGGGCGCCAATATTTTCTTTGATCTGTCCACGGTTACCGGGACGGAAAACATCATGATGGCGGCCTGTCTGGCTGAAGGGACGACCGTGCTCGGGAATGCGGCCAAGGAGCCGGAAGTGGTTAATCTGGCCGAGGTCCTGAATGGTATGGGGGCGAAGATCGCCGGAGCGGGCACGGAC
>CAYXQK010000286.1:0-4699 GCA_964467445.1 uncultured Syntrophaceae bacterium | reverse complement strand
GATGGGTGTGACCCGGGAGAGAATCCGTCAGATCGAGGCGAAGGCCCTGAAAAAGTTGCAACACAAGAAAAGAAGGGATCAACTCCGGGATTTTGCGTCGCCCGACAATGACTGGGATGTGATATAAAATCCGTCTTTTATTTCTGCCGGCGCTTCTTCATCTGCTCGATAAAAATAAATTCATTCATGTGCGCTTTTCGTTCGGGTTTTGAAAAAAGCAGGTTGGATATGCCGAGTTCCATATCCAGTGCCGAGCCTGGATCAAGCTGAGGGGCAAGCAGGGATACTTTCTTGACGGCCTCGACGGCCGTTGCCGACCGCTTGGACAGTTCTTCCGCCATGATCATGGCCTCTTTCATGAACGTCTCCGGCGGGGCGACCTTGTTCACAAGGCCGATTCGGAGGGCTTCTTTTGCTCCCAGCGGTTCACCCAACATGGCTATTTCCTTGGCCTTGGCCAGCCCGACAATCTGCCGTAGCGGATTGAACAGCGGGTTCAGGCCGAATTTCAGTTCCGGGTGTCCAAAAATGGCCGATTCCGAGGCGATAATCAGATCACAGACGATCGCCAGGTTAAAGCCACCGCCCAGTGCAATGCCCCCCACCGCCGCGATGACGGGCTTCCGGCAGGTATAGATCCGTTTCAGGTAGCTGATAATAGATTTAAAAAAATCATCAATCTCATGATCGGACAGAGCCGCCATTTCCTTGATATCCATCCCCGCCGAAAAGACGTAATCGCCACCCGTGAGAATGATGGCTCTGACCTCCGGGTCGCTTTCGAGTCTGATAAAGCAATCCTCGAGCCCGGCGCGCATTTCCCTGGAAAGGGCGTTCATTTCATGGGGACGGTTCAGGGACACAACCGCATAGCCTGTCTTTTTTTCCAACAGGATGGTCTTATCTTTCATTCCGGCGCATTCATCCTTTCATGCAGTTCTTTACCGACCTTGAAGAAAGGCGTTCGCCGCTCATCAACCTGAACAGGGGCGCCGCTCCGGGGGTTTCTCGCCTGACGGGCATGCCGGCGCCGAACGGTAAAATTGCCGAATCCGCGCACATCGATCCGCTCGCCCTTACTCAGTGCCTCCGTCATGGCGGCAAAGATAATGTTCACCGCAAAATCCACATCCCTGACCGGACAGTCTCTCAGCTTCTCCTGCACCTTCCGGATGAGATCTTTTTTCGTCATGGCTTAAGGTCTCTATCGTTCATAAAGATAATTCAATCCCTCCGAGCGTGACTCGCCTTGCCTCAATTCTCCCACCAGCGCCGTGATCGCCTGCTGGACAATCAGATCCCAGAACGTCGACTTCTTCTTGGCGGGATAGACAACAGCAGGCTCGCCTTCGATGCCCGACAGGCTCCCTGCAAGACGGACGGCATGCCTCAGATCGCCGAGCTCATCGACAAGCCCCAGCTTCAGTGCCTGTTTCCCTGTAAAAAGGCGGCCATCGGCCATCCTGCGTAAATCCTCCATGGGAATCCGCCTGCCCTTTGCCACGATATCCAGGAACTGCTCGTAGGTGTCATCCACCAGGGATTGGATCAGCGCCCTTTCATCCTCGGTCATAGGCCGGGTCGGCGATCCGATGTCCTTGAACCGGCCGCTCTTGACAACGGACGATTTCAGCCCTATTTTTCTCAGCAGCTCTTCGGCATTGGCAAAATGCATCATGGCCGAAATACTGCCGGTTATCGTGCCTGGATTGGCCACGATCCGGTCCGTCGCACAGGCGATCATATAACCACCGGACGCTGCGACCGACCCCATCGATGCAACCACCTTTTTTTTCGCCTTCACCGCAAGGACGGCGTCATGAATTTCCTGGGAGGGGGTGACGCCACCGCCCGGTGAATCGATGCGAATGACGACCGCCTTAATGCTGCCATCCTTGCCGTAGGCATCAAGCTGGCGGGAAACCTCCTGGGAATTCCGAATCACCCCTTCAATCGTTACGACGCCCACGCGTTCGCCCCATGTCAGGGTGCGCTTCTCGAAGATCGACCCCGCCAGAACCATCAGCAGCAAAAAGAAAAGGCCGATCAGCAACAGCAGGCAGATACCCAGAATCACCGGGTGCTTTCTCATGATCAAGGATTTATCCTTGCAGCATTAACTCTTGACTTCAATTTTCACATCCGCCAACGCCAAACCCAAGCTCGACCCGACGTTCTCACGATTATTAAGATAAGAAGCGGCAGCAGGCGGCTCATTCTGGGAGGGAGCTTCCATCTCCTTGATGCTCAACCGGATCTTTCTGTTTTTGACATCCACATTCTTAACCACTGCCGAGACCGAGTCCCCCACCGCGAACAGATCCGAAGAGGCCTTGACCCGCTTCTGGCTGAGCTCGGAAATATGGACCAGACCTTCAATGCCCTCCTCCAGCTCAATGAAAATACCAAAATCGGTCAGATTGGTGACCTTGCCGCTGACAACCGTGCCGATGGCGTACGTCTGATCCAGCTCGTCCCAGGGATTCTTTTCAATCTGCTTGATCCCGAGCGAAAACTTCTCGCTGGCCACATCGATATTCAATACCATGGCTTCGATTTCCTGACCCTTTTTAAAGAGTTCCGAAGGATGCTTGACACGGTGTTTCCATGAAATGTCGGACATGTGGATCAAACCGTCGATTCCGTCTTCGACGCCGACAAAGATGCCGAAATTGGTAATGTTCCGAACGACCCCCTTGATGATCGTCCCTTCGGGATATTTATTTTTCAGGGCTTCCCAGGGATTCAGGGTGGTTTGCTTGAGCCCAAGCGAGATGCGTTTGGGGGCCGCATTGACCTCCAGCACCATTACGTTGACCTCGTCGCCGACGCTCAACACCTTGGAGGGATGTTTCATCTCGCGCGTCCAGAACATCTCGGAAATATGGACCAACCCTTCCACGCCCGGCTCGAGTTCCACAAACACGCCGTAGTCCGTGATATTGACCACTTTTCCGGAAACAATGACACCGACCGGGTACCGCGATTCGATCGTCTCCCAGGGATTTTCCATCAGTTGCTTGAACCCGAGGGCAACCCGCTCCTTTTCCCGGTCAAAGGAAAGAACCTTGACGCGGATCGTTTCTCCTCTGGAGAAATTATCCGCCGGGCGCGTGATCCGGCCCCAGGAAATATCCGTCACATGCAACAGGCCGTCAATGCCGCCCAGATCAATGAAGATACCGTAATCCGTAATATTTTTGATAATGCCTTCAACGATCTTTCCTGCTTCCAGGCGTTCGAGAGTTTCCACCTTTTCTGTTTCCCGTTCCACTTCCAGGATGGACTTGCGCGAGAGAACGACATTATTTCGCTTGCGATCATACTTGAGGACATTAAACATCATCGTCTGACCCACAAACTTGTCAAGATCCCTGATCGGCCGGATGTCAACCTGGGAACCGGGAAGAAAGGCCGGGATGCCGATTTCCACGGAAAGCCCTCCCTTGACCCTGGACAAAACCGTTCCCTGGATGGGTTTGTTTGTCTCACAGGCGATCTTGACGTCATCCCATATTTTGATTTTCGCCGCCTTATCCCGTGACAGGACAAGATTGCCGTCGCCATCCCGGCGATCGACCAGGACTTCAAGTTCGTCACCCACGGCGACGCTGACATTTCCCTGCTCATCCCGGATCTCTTTTGCCGGGATATAACCTTCCGTCTTCCATCCCACATCCACCATCACGGTATCAGCGTTGATCTGGACGACTTTGCCGGTCACCACGGCGCCAAGCTGAACATTCTGTAAGCTCTGCTCGTAAAGTTCCTTGAAACCGATGTCTTCTTCCTTACCCTGACCCTGGGTTCGCACGTCCGCCGCGCCACCCGTCAACCGTTCCGTTCTGGCCTCCTTCTCTGACTCTTGTTGTGAAATCTTGTTGTCATCGTTAACCATTAAACCTTCCCCCCCTCTAATATGATCACTGATAAGAGCCGTGGTAAGTAACACAGTGATTATGAAATATCAAGCAAATTGAAGAAAAAAGCGATGGCATCGTTACTTTATGATCAACGCCAGCATGGTTTCCACCACCACATCGATGGCCAGTCCCGTGGAATCGATCATGATCGCCCCCTCCGGAACTTTCAGCGGGGCGATGGCTCTTTCGCGATCCTGCCTGTCCCTGGACAACAGGTCTTTCTTCAGGGATGGATAGTCCACTTTCTCCCCGCGCACGACCAACTCCTCGAAACGGCGTCGGATCCGCTCCTCCTCATCCGCATCGAGGAAGAACTTAAGATCCGCATCGGGGAAGACGACGGTTCCCATATCCCGACCTTCGGCGATAACGCCGCCGTTTTTCCCGGATTCGCGCTGAATGGACAGCAGCGCGGAGCGCACCGCCGGCATGGCCGACAGGGATGACGCCAGCAGACCAATGGATTCCGTCCTTATTATTTCGGTCACATCCCGGGCATCGACAAAGACCCTCAGGGCATCGTCAACACGCCGGAGCCTGATCCCCGACCGACTGCACAGGCCTGCGATCGCTGCCTGGTCCACGATGGAAATGCCTTCCTTCATCGCCTGATAGGCCACGGCCCGGTACAGGGCTCCGGTCTCCAGATAGAGATAGGAGAGTTTCTTGGCCAGCAGCCTGCTGACGGTACTTTTTCCCGAACCTGCCGGTCCGTCAATCGTAATTAAAAGCTGCTTCTTCAATCTTTCGCCCCAACCCCATGGTTCGAGATATTT
>CAYXQK010000285.1:0-10154 GCA_964467445.1 uncultured Syntrophaceae bacterium | reverse complement strand
GAAGGGGCCGTCAGGGCCCTTGAGCCGCACCGTCTGACGTTTTATTTAAACGATCTGGCCGCCCTGCTTCACAGTTACTATAACAAAAACAAGGTGCTTTCTGAAGACCGGGCCATGAGCGAGGCCAGGTTGTATCTGGTTGAATCCGTGTGGATCGTTTTGAGGAATGCTTTGAAATTACTGGGTGTGTCAGCACCGGAACGCATGTAGCGTCCGTTGTCATCAGCCGTCGATTTTTTATCCGTAACAGACGGCGAATGTGGTAGAGACTCCCATGATGACCAAAAATACGCGCAGATTTGAATTTAAATTGGGCCGGATCGGGCTGATCTTTTTTTTACTGGGCATCTCCGGCCTGCTTTTCGGTGTTTTTTTGCTGGGGGTGACGGTGGGCAAAAACATCGATACCTATCCGGAGAAGATTGCCCGTTTTCTCCCGGACAAGATGAAAACCCTTATCAGTCTGCCGCCGGACACTGCAGAGCCGGTCGTGGCCACGCAGGATGAGGTGAAGCAGGAGACCCCTGAGCCGGAACCGAACCTGACCTTCCATGATTTGGGCAAGCGCAAAGCGGATACGAAGGGCATGGCGCCCGACGGCATGTTTCCGACAAAAGCCCCCGCCGGGGGGGTGACGGAAAAGAGTCCGTTGCCGCCGCCAGTGGTTGTGCCGCCGACGGTCCAGCCAAAGCCGGCGGCGCCGCTCCCGGCGGCCGAAAAAGAGCCGCCGGTGAAGGAAAAGCCGGTGGTACGCGAACAATTCCTGGTCCAGGTCGTGTCCTATCAGGATAACAGCAAGGCGGAGATTCTCGTTAAAAAAATTTCAGCGATGGGTTATCCGGCGAAGACGGAAATGATAGAATTGCCGGATAAAGGGAAATGGTTCCGCGTCGTGATGGGGGCATTTCCCAGCCGTCCGGAAGCGCAAAAGGCGGTTGACGCCGTGTCCCGGAAAAACAAGAGGTTGAATTGCGTCATCCGTTCTGTGGGGGCGACAGGGAATTGATCCGCCTCCCCTCCCCTGGCGGGAGGGGACGAGGGGGAAAAGACATGATAAAATCCAGTCATTTACCACCCACTCGAACCCTCCTTCATAAAGGGGAAGTGAATTTTTTAGTTTTTACGAGGGCGTCATGTTCGAAAGCTTAACAGAAAAACTGGACGGTATTTTCAAAAAATTAAAAAGTCGCGGCCGTCTTGATGAAGATAACATTCAGGGGGCGCTGCGCGAAATCCGGATGGCCCTGCTCGAAGCGGATGTGAATTTCAAGGTGGTCAAGGACTTCATCGAAGATGTGCGTGTCCGTTCGGTGGGCCAGGAGGTTATGGAAAGTATCACACCGGGCCAGCAGGTCGTTAAGATCGTTCATGAACGGCTTGTGGAACTCATGGGCGGCGTCAGTTCCCAGCTGCGCTTCGGCAGCCGGATCCCCGCGCCCATCATGCTGGTGGGGCTTCAGGGATGCGGCAAGACGACCACGGCGGTCAAGTTGGCCCGTTACGTGGCCGGTCTCAAGAAAAAGGTTTATCTCGTTTCTGCAGACGTCTATCGTCCAGCGGCCATGCAACAGCTGCGTGTCCTCGGCCAGCAGATCGGCGCCGGTATTTTCGATGCCGAGGGGACGGCCGATCCCGTCAACATCTGCGTACAGGCGGTCGATGAGGCCCGCCGCAACGGTTATGAGGTCATCCTTGTCGATACGGCCGGCCGTCTGGCGATCAATACGGAAATGATGGACGAACTCCAGCGCATCAAGGAAGCTATCCAGCCGGCGGAGATTCTCTTCGTGGCGGATGCCATGACCGGCCAGGATGCGGTGAACGTCGCGGCCCGATTTGATGAGCGGCTCGGGATCGACGGTGTGATCATGACCAAGATGGATGGAGATGCCCGGGGCGGCGCGGCCCTGTCGCTCAAGGCCGTTATGGGCAAGCCCATCAAATTCGTCGGGGTGGGAGAAAAAATCGATGCCCTGGAGGTGTTTCACCCCGACCGCATGGCCTCGCGCATCCTCGGAATGGGCGATATTCTGAGCCTGGTGGAAAAGGCGCAGGCCGCGGTGGATGAAAAAGAGGCCCGGGAACTGGAAAAAAAGTTCCGGAAAAACGAATTTACCCTCGAAGATTTCCGGAATCAGCTCAGGCAGATCAAAAAGATCGGTTCCCTGCAGGATATCATCGGGATGATCCCGGGTTTAGGCAAAGTCAAGGCATTGAAGAATATGACGCCCGACGAAGGGGAACTGGTGAAGGTCGCTGCGATTATCGATTCCATGACCCGGAAGGAGCGCATGAATTATCTGCTCATTGACGGCCAGCGGCGCAAACGTATTGCCAGGGGCAGCGGCGTCTCGGTGCAGGATGTCAACCGGGTGCTGAAAAACTATATCGACATGCGGAAAATCATGAAAAAGATGACATCCGGGGGGGGGATGAAAGCCCTAAAAAGAGGAAATTTACCCTTTTAAACATAATAAAAGTATGATAGACGAACCGTTCGATCTGCTTAAATCATAACAGATTAATTTTTTCAGGAGGTTTTGAGAATCAGGATGGCAGTAAAAATCAGACTGACACGCGTGGGGGCAAAAGGCAGGCCCGTATACCGGATCGTTGCTGCAAACTCGGCATCGCCAAGAGACGGGAAATTTTTGGAGATATTGGGAACGTATGATCCCAAAAAAGATCCGCCCGAAGTGACGATGAAGGAAGACCTTGTGAAAAGCTGGCTGGCCAAGGGCGCGAAGCCGACCTTGACCGTATCCAAGCTGCTGATAAAAAAGGGTATCGCCGTCCCCGCGTAATCATCATAACCGGTTTATGGTTAACAACGGGAAACAATCTCAGAATGGTTCTGGCGTTCATTCACGAAGAATTTGTGGAGGTTGTGACGATGAAAGGCTTGATCAAGTTTATGGCTCAGGCGTTGGTGGATCATCCCGAACAGGTTGAAGTCTCTGAGGTGGCCGGTGAACAGACTTCCGTGATCGAACTGAGGGTGGCCAAGGAAGATTTGGGGAAAGTGATCGGCAAGCAAGGCCGGACGGCAAAGGCCATGAGAACCATCTTGAGTGCAGCCTCGGCGAAGATTCGTAAAAGAACGGTCATGGAGATTATCGAGTAACAGCGATGGGAAAAGACGATCTCCTGGAGATTGGGGAAGTCGTCAGACCCCATGGCCTGAAGGGACGAATCAAGGCGAAGTCTTATCTGGTTTCAGAGGGGACCACGCATCGGCTGGATGAAGTCTTCATCAGAAGGTCAAAAGAGCCGGCGGTGCGTTTCCGGATCAAAACCCTGAAAGCAGATCGAAAAGCCCTCTTTCTGGAGCTTGAGGGAATCGAGGATGTGGATGCCGCGGCGAGACTGGTGGGCTGCCGGGTTCTCATCTCGTCGGATAAACTGGAAAAGCTTCCGGAAGATGAATATTACTGGCATGAGCTTCTTGGGCTTCGGGTCGTGACGGAAACGGGCCAGAACCTGGGACGGATTGAGTCGATACTCCCCGGTGAAGGCCATGATGTTTATGTGTGTGCAGGCAGTGAAGGGGACATTCTGCTGCCGGCCATCGGGGAAGTGGTCCGGAAGATTGATATCGATGCCGGCGTCATGGTGGCGAGACCGATAAAAGGGCTTTGAAGGCATGATCCGGTTTGACATCCTCTCCGTTTTTCCCGGGATGTTCACGTCTGCATTTGAGTGCAGCCTCCTGAAAAAAGCGCAGGAAAAGAACCTGATTGAAATACGGGTTCATGATATTCGTCATTATACGGAGGACAAGCACCGGATGACGGATGACGCCCCCTATGGCGGCGGGGGAGGCATGGTCATGAAAGTGGAGCCCATTGACCGTGCCCTGCAGGCGGTGGCCCCGGACCGGGATCAGGCGCTGATTGTTCTTTTAACACCGCAGGGGGAGACTTTCCGTCAGGAGATTGCGCAGGAACTCGCATTGCATCCACGGATTGTTCTGGTCTGCGGACACTATGAAGGCTTGGACGAGCGGGTCAGAACGCATCTGGTCGATCGTGAAATCTCCATCGGAGATTATGTCCTGACGGGCGGAGAACTGCCGGCCATGATCGTTGTGGATGCCGTAGCGAGGCATGTCCCGGGCGTTTTGGGGAATGCGGCCTCGGTTGTGACGGATTCCTTTGCGATGGGGCTGCTGGAATATCCGCAGTACACGCGCCCGGCCGAATACAGAGACTGGAAAGTGCCGGACGTCCTGATATCCGGTCATCATCGGGAAATTGAAAAATGGCGACGCCGGGAATCCCTCCGGCGGACCCTGGCCCGGAGGCCGGATTTGCTCAAGCAGGTTGACCTGTCGGCAGATGATCTGGTGTTCATCGAGGAGCTAAAATGCCTTCGGGAGGACATTGAATAAACCATTACATGGCATATCTTAATCGATAAAGGGTTAAAAAGGAGTCTTGAATTATGAATGTTGTTCAACGCATTGAAAAAGAACAGTTGAGGGGCGATATCCCCGATTTCCAGTCCGGAGACACGGTCCGTGTGAATGTGCGGATCATCGAGGGGCAGAAGCAGCGGCTCCAGGCCTTTGAAGGCGTGGTCATCCGTAAAAAGCGCGGCGACTGCCGGTCCAGTTTCACAGTCCGGAAAATTTCCTATGGCATCGGTGTGGAAAGGACCTTCCCCCTGCACTCGCCGGTCATAGACAGCATCGACGTCGTCACCCGGGGAAGGGTCCGTCGTTCCCGTCTGTATTATCTCAGGGGGCTGAGAGGCAAAAAGGCGAGAATCCGCGAAAAGGGAAAAACATAGCCGGAGCTTACGCCATATTGCGCCGCGCCCTGAGGAGGGGCATACAGGCTTGCCGGAATCCTCATCGTTGATGAACCAGTTCGAATGTCATGTCCGTCAATGCGGCTACCAGATGATCGCCGGAATTGATGAGGCTGGCCGGGGGCCGCTGGCGGGGCCCGTCGTGGCGGCGGCGGTGATTCTGCCGCCGGATTATCGACATCCGGAGATCAACGATTCAAAACAGCTGACACCCGGAAAAAGGGAACGCCTCCACGAGGTGATCAAAGCGGATGCCCTTGCCGTCGGTCTCGGGGTCGTTGAGGCGTCCGTCATTGACCGCATGAATATCCTGCAGGCGACGCTGATGGCCATGCGTGACGCTGTCCTTGACCTTTCGCTGTCCCCGGATTATCTGCTCATCGACGGAAAAAACCGGATTGACATCCCGACGCCGCAGGAAACCATCATCAGGGGGGATGCGAGGAGTATTTCCATCGCCGCCGCTTCCATCATCGCCAAGGTCTCGCGGGACAGGATCATGGAAATCTATCACCGTCAATTTCCCCAGTATAACTTCCTGAAAAACAAAGGTTACGGCACGGGTGAACACCGGGAGGCTATTCGTCGTTGCGGGCCCTGCAAGATTCACCGGCTTTCGTTTGCCGTCAAAACATCCGTCAGCAACCAGACCAGTCTGTTGTAATGTCACGAAACGATAAAGCCCCAAAGGACATGCGGCGCATCAGGACGGGGAAACTGGGCGAGGATCTCGCCGTTGCCCATCTGCAGAAAGCGGGCTATCAGATCATCGCGCAGAATTACCGGTGTCTTTACGGAGAAGTGGACATCGTCGCGCGGGACGGCGACACCATCGTTTTCGTGGAAGTGAAAAGCAGAAAGTCCGAGACTTTCGGCGAACCGCAGGAAGCGGTGGGGCCCGAAAAACGGAAGAAACTATCCCGGATCTCCCTCCATTATCTTCAACAGAAGCGGCTTGAAACCTTCAGCGCCCGTTTCGACGTTGTGGCCGTTAAAATGTCTCCCGACGGAAACCGGATCAACCTGATCCGGAACGCTTTCGATCTGATTATCTGATCGAGACCACTGAAAAATGGCTTCGCCGCGGCTCAAAATCTTTTTGGCTTGGAATATGATAATGTTCAAATAGGTTTGAAATCAACAAATGAGTCTAATTTCTGGAAATGCGAAAAATCTTTGATTCGCCGCTTGCGAACCATTTTTCAGCGGTTTTGCAAATCTCTCAATTAGAAGCGGGTCAGGGGGGGGCCGCCGATCGGATAAACGTTGAAGCCGATGTCGAAACAGCGCCGGTGGTCGAGGATGCTCCGGCCATCGAAGATGAAGGCCGGCTTCAGCATGCTTTCGTATATCCTCCCAAAATCAAGCTCCCGGTACAGGTCCCATCCGGTCATTACCGCGATGGCATGACATCCGGAAGCCGCCGCATAGGGATCCTCAATAAAGCTGACTTGTCCTTGCGCGTCCTTTAGATCGATGGCGGCATTTCTGAGAGCCTGCGGGTCGGAAATGACCACGCTGGCCTTCTCCGCCAAGAGGTTTTTTGCGATGTAGATGGCCGGACTTTCGCGGGTATCGCCCGTATTGGCCTTGAAGGCGAAGCCCAGCAGGCAGATTTTCTTGCCCGCGAGGGTGTTGAACATGGCCTTCAGCATGGTCCGGGTGAACCGGGCCATCTGATAATCATTGATCCGGATCACCCCCTCCCAGTAATCCGCCACCTCATCCAGGCCGTAATTCCGGCAAAGGTAAACGAGGTTCAGGATGTCCTTTTTAAAACAGGAGCCGCCGAAACCGACACTGACTTCAAGGAATCTCGGACCGATCCGGCTGTCCATGCCGACCGCCCGGGCCACTTCGCCGATATTGGCCTCCGTTGCCTCGCAGAGGGCCGAAATGGCGTTAATAGAGGAGATGCGCTGGGCGAGAAAGGCGTTGGACACAAGCTTCGAAAGCTCACTGCTCCAGATGTTCGAGGTGATTATTTTTTCCCCCGGCACCCAGTGGAGATAAAGGTCAATCAACGTCTGGCGGGCGGCCAGGCCACGCTGAGTTTCGCGGGAGCCGATGAGGACGCGGTCGGGCTGTTCCAGATCCCGGATGGCGGAGCCTTCGGCCATGAATTCCGGATTGGACAGCACTTCAAAGCGGATGTTGTTGTCTGCGCCGTTCAGAATCCGTTCCATGGCAAGCGCCGTTTTGACGGGGAGCGTACTTTTTTCGATGACGATTTTCGGGGATTCGGAATATTGCAGGATCTGCCGGGCCGTGGCTTCCCAGAATTGAAGATCGGCCGCCATGCCCGCGCCTTCGCCGAAAGATTTTGTCGGCGTGTTGACACTGACGAAAATGATATCGTTTTCCCGGATGCCTTTGGCAATATCGGTGCTGAAAAAAAGATTTTTCCCGCGGGTCGCGTTGATCAGTTCATCCAGTCCCGGTTCATAGATGGGAAGCGTGTCGGAGTTCCACTGCTCGATCCGCCGGGGATTGATATCCACCACGGTAATTCTGTACTCCGGGCATTGATGCGCGATCATGGCCATGGTGGGCCCGCCGACATAGCCGGCGCCGATACAGAGAATGTTCATTTTATGCGTCATGGCTGTTTGGTCCTTTGCTGAATCAAACTGGGACCTCTAAAAATGGCTTCGCCGCGGCTCAAAAATCTTTTCCGCTAAGAAGACGACCAGTTTCTATCATGATATATTACAAACCGTTAACGTCATTACTGGAAAGGCGGAAAACATTTGATTCGCCGCTTGCGAACCATTTTCCAGGGTTCTGCAAATCGCTCAAAGCACTTTCCGGAAATAGGCGATGGTTTTTTCGATGCCTTTCTCCAGAGGGATTTTCGGCTGCCAGCCCAAGGTTTCCCGGGCCATGCGGATGTCCGGTTTGCGTTGGGCCGGGTCGTCCTGGGGGAGGGGCTTGAAGATGATTTTTGCACGGCTGCCCGTCATGCGGATGAGCCGCTCGGCCAGTTCAAGAATCGTAAATTCCCGGGGATTGCCGAGGTTCACGGGGCCGAGAAAGTCATCCGGCGTGGCCATCATCCTGATAATCCCATCAATCATATCGTCAACATAGCAGAATGATCGGGTCTGTGAGCCGTCCCCGTAAACCGTAATATCCTGATGGGTGAGCGCCTGGACGATAAAATTACTCACAACCCGCCCGTCATTGACGGCCATCCTGGGGCCATATGTATTGAAGATCCGGACGATTTTTACATTTACCTGATTCTGGCGGTGGTAATCCATCATGAGGCACTCGGCGGCCCGTTTGCCCTCATCATAACAGCTCCGAATGCCGATGGGATTCACCCGGCCCCAATAGGATTCTGTCTGAGGGTGGATCTCGGGATCGCCATAAACCTCTGATGTTGAAGCCTGCAGGATCTTTGCTTTTACGCGCTTGGCAAGCCCAAGGGCGTTGATCGCGCCCATGACGCTGGTTTTGATCGTTTTGATCGGGTTGAACTGATAATGCACCGGAGAGGCGGGACAGGCCAGGTTGTAGATTTCATCGATCTCCAAATAGATCGGATTGATGATATCATGCCGGATCAGTTCGAAGCACGGGTGCGGGAGCAAATGCAGGATGTTGTTTTTACTGCCCGTGAAAAAATTATCCAGACAGATGATATCGTGCCCCTGCTCCAGGAGCCTTTCGCAGAGATGCGAACCTAAAAAGCCGGCGCCGCCCGTAACCAGAATGCGTTTCATCGATTTTGCCTGTGAATGATGTCTTTATTCAATGTTTGGTGGATATTAAACAAGGAATTTGATACTTAAGCGCAAACGTGAGGTCTGTCAATCAAATTTTAACGAATGCAAGGATCAATGAGTCAAGCGGGAATCTTGTATATTGTGGCGACGCCGATCGGCAACCTTGAGGATATCACGCTCAGGGCCATCAGGCTTCTCAAGGAGGTCGGCCTGATTGCGGCGGAGGACACCCGGCATACCCGGAAGTTGCTTCATGCGTTTGACATCCGTACGCCCCTGATCAGTCTGCATGAGCATAACGAGGGAGAAAAAAGCCGGTCCCTGACCCTGAAAATGAAAGACGGCCTGTCCATCGCCTATGTGTCGGATGCGGGAACACCGGGACTCTCCGATCCCGGGTTCCGTCTGATCCGCGCTGCCCTTGCTAATGAAATTTCCGTTGTGCCCATTCCTGGGGTTTCGGCGGTGATCACGGCCCTCAGCGCTTCCGGCCTGTCCATGAACCGCTTTTTATTTCAGGGGTTCCTGTCAGCGAAGGCCGCCAGACGGCGGCAGCAGCTTGCGGATCTCGCGACGGAAGCCGGGACGCTCGTTTTTTTCGAATCCCCCAACCGTCTGCTGTCCACTCTTTGCGATGTTTCCGACATCATGGGGAATCGCGAGGTCGTGATTTGCCGGGAACTCACCAAAATTTATGAGTCTTTTACCAGGGGACCGGTGCATGAAGCGATCCGGACGATGCAGGGCCAGCGCATCAGAGGGGAGATCACACTGCTTGTTTCCGGCTGTTTGGAAACGAAGCCTCAGTGGTCTGATGCCGCCCTTCTACAGCGCTTTGAACAGTTACGCCGGGATCCTTTACGTTCCCATCGGGACTGCGTGGAGCAGATTGCCGCAGAAACGGGCGTGGCGAGAAGCCGGGTTTACAGGCTGACGGTTGCGGCATGACACAATGAACTGCTTGAACTGTTCCCGGAGTTGTGGTAACGCTTGTGGTGGATTGTAAAGGGGGAGCGTAAGAACAGAGGGGACTCATCTCGGGAAGGAGGTTTTCGGGTGACAGATGGACAACAGATGGCGGCCGGTGAGCGAAAACCTGACTGGCGGTCCCTCAGGCCGGGCGAGACGGTTTATATCCTGAACGATGTCGTTGATGTGCCGGAAGTTCCTCAGGACATATCCCTGCTGATGAAAGAGCAGGGGATGAAAATCGTTTCAGAGACGGCGGAGCGGATCGCAAGAGAACAGGCCCTGAAAATGGTCGAAAAGATCATCTCAGAAACAGCAGAAAAAATAGTCAGGGACCTGGCGCCGGCGATTGTCGAAAGGGTCATACGCGAAGAAATAGAGAAGCTCAAAAGGGAAAGCAACTGAAGGAAGTCCGAATTGTCCGGAAGCACAGATCTTCGGGATATCGGCCAGGAGGGTGAATGATTCGCAGGTTCCAGTACGTCGCCGTATTTTTCGTAGTGCTAATGATGATGACGGGTTGCTCGTCCCGCGTGAAGCCTGCATCGATCCCCGGATACGCCGAGAAGGGCATCCGGATCATTGTCGTAATGCCGGTGAAAGCGCCGACAGTTGATCCGAAAGTAGTGCGGCTCATGCGCG